>JAUWOG010000355.1 GCA_030612305.1 Armatimonadota bacterium
GAGAACGAACGCACCATCGCCGGCGACCCGACCGACGACTACGGCTACCAGAGCGTGCCCTTCATTGACGATACGGTCATCATGAGCTACCACGCTCGCAACGGGCTGCACGTAGCGCGCATAGACATTGACTGGTTCTACGCGCAGGACTGATTCGCGCGAGGATCAAACCTGAAAGAAGGGGGCCGCTTCATGCACTGGCACCCGGGCGGCAGCCGCTGTCAGTGCGCCTCCCGCAGCTTCGGGGCAAGTGCATTGGCGGGGACGAACTTCTGCAGCTTGTGGGGCGAGCCGTCCGGGACCAGTTTCTCTATCGCCACGATGTCCTCGGGTGACAGGAGCGCCTCCACGACGGTCGTGCGGAACTCATGCTCGATCCCGCCGGCGGCGATGAGTTCAATGCTCTCGCGGATACGTTCAACGGGCGCGCGGACGCCACTCAGCTTGTCGTAGGTCTCCAGCGGCGCCTTGATGTCCATCGCCACGAAGTCCAGCAGGCCCTCACCCAGCAGCGCCGCGATGACCTCCGGGCGGCTGCCGTTCGTCTCGAGGCCGGTATCGAAATCCATCGCCCGCAGGCGCCTGAGGAAGTCGGGCAGGTCGGGCTGCAGTGTCGGCTCGCCGCCACTGAGCATCACCCCGTCGAGTTTGCCACGGCGCTCTTCGAGCAGGCGGAAGACATCCTCTTCGGGGATCAGCGTATCGGGGTTCGGCTCCATCGGCAGCAGGGAACCGTTGTGGCAGAAGGGGCATCGGAAGTTGCAGCCCTGGGTGAAAATCACCGCGGCTACCCGGCCCGGGAAATCCATGAGGGTGAAGGCCTCGAAGCCGCCGATGATCACACCCCGGCCTCTATCGCGACCCTCGTACGCTGCTCGAACTCCGCCCGCTTGCCCTCATTCCACTGCTTGATCGGTCGCAGGTAGCCCACCACGCGGGAGTAAACTTCCGTCTCGACGCCACACTCCGGACACACCGGCTGCTCGCCGAGCAGGTAGCCGTGATCCGGGCAGATCGAGAAGGACGGGGTGATCGTGAAGTACGGCAGGCTGTACTTCTCGCACACCTTCCGCACGAACGCCTTCACCGCATTCGGGTCGGCGACTGCCTCTCCGAGGAAGACATGCAGCACCGTGCCGCCGGTGTACGATGCTTGCAGGCCGTCCTGCAGATCCAATACCTCGAAGATGTCGTCGGTATAATTGTGCGGAAGCTGCGGCGAGTTGGTGTAGAACGGCATGGTGCCCTTGAGGCCCGAGCCGTCGTTGGCGGACCGGATTCCGGAGTAGCGTTCGGCGTCCAGCTTCGCCAGGCGGTAGCTGGTCCCCTCAGCAGGCGTCGCCTCCAGGTTGTACATGTTGCCGGTCTCCTCCTGGAATTGCATCAGCCGCTCCCGCATGTGACTCAGGACCCGGGCGGCAAATGACACCCCCGCACGTGTCCCGATGTCTTCTCCCAGCAGGTTCAGGCACGCCTCATTCATCCCCAGCAAGCCGATGGTCGAGAAGTGATTCTGCCAGTACTTCCCGTAACGCTCCTTGACGCCGCGCAGGTAGAACTTCGTGTAGGGATACAGGTTCTTGTCAGTGAACTCCTCGAGTATCCTCCGCTTGGTTTCGAGGCTGGTGCGCGCGAACTCCATCAGCCGCTCCAGCCGCGCCAGGAAATCGGCTTCATCGGATGCAAAGTGCCCGAGGCGCGGCATGTTGATAGTCACCACACCGATCGAGCCGGTCAGCGGATTCGCTCCGAACAGCCCGCCGCCGCGCTTCTCCAGAGTCCGCAGGTCCAGCCGCAGCCGGCAGCACATCGAGCGGGCATCATCCGGCGACATGTCGGAATTGACGAAGTTGGCGAAGTAGGGGATGCCGTACCTGGCGGTCGCTTCCCAGAGCCCTTGCAGGCCGGGCGCGTCCCAGTCGAAATCAGGCGTGATGTTGTAGGTCGGAATCGGGAAGGTGAAGACGCGTCCTTTGGCGTCGCCTTCACCCAGCACCTCCAGAAACGCGCGGTTGAACTGTGTCATTTCCTCCTGGAAATCGCCATACGTTTCCGCCCGCACCTCGCCGCCAACAATCACCGGCTCATCCGCCAGCGTGCCCGCCGGCTGCAGGTCCATCGTCACATTCGTGAACGGTGTCTGGAAGCCCACACGCGTCGCCACGTTGACATTGAAGATGAACTCCTGGAGGGCCTGCTTGACTTCAGCATACTCCAGGCCGTCGTAGCGGATGAACGGCGCCAGCAGTGTGTCGAAATTCGAGAATGCCTGCGCGCCGGCTGCCTCGCCCTGCAGCGTGTAGAAGAAGTTGACGATCTGGCCCAGCGCGCTACGGAAGTGCCGCGCCGGAGCGCTCTCAGCCTTCCCCGGTGCGCCCTGGAAGCCGGAGCGCAGCAGGTCCTGGAGGTCCCAGCCCACGCAATACACCGACAGCAGGCCGAGGTCATGGAGGTGAATCGAGCCGCTCGTGTGGGCATCGCGCACCTGCGGCGTATAAATCTTGTTCAGCCAGTAGGTCTTCGAGACCTCGCTGGACACATAGTTGTTCAGCCCCTGCAGCGAATACGCCATGTTGCTGTTCTCGCTGACCTTCCAGTCCAGGGCGTCGAGGTACCTGTCAACCATCTCGACATCCGCCGAGCTGACTATCTCACGGATGCGCGCGTGTTGGTCGCGGTACAGGATATATGCCTTCGCCGTCTGGTGATGCGGGGAGGCCAGCAGCACCTCCTCGACGAGGTCCTGGATGAACTCCACCGTGGGCATGCGGTCGCGCAAAGCCGACTCAGCCAGGTGCAGCACATGCCTCGTCAGCCGCCGGGCCGTATCGTCGGAGAATTCGCCCGTGGCTCGCCCGGCCTTCAGTATCGCCTCGGTAATGCGCGAGACATCGAAGCCAACGAGCTTGCCGTCGCGTTTGCGTATCTGCGTGAAGCGCGTGGGGAAGGAATCAGAAGAGGTCTCTCGCGGGTCAGTGGATCGAACTGCCATGTCGTGTCTCCCTCAAATGGTGCGGTGGCCAACAAGACAGCCGCCGGCCGCCGCTGTCTTGCTGCAAGCCTCGTCAGTTCCCGGCATGAATCGAAAGAGCCGCCGGCGGGGGCGACTCCAGTATTCCTGCCACGTCCATCCCGCCCTCGAGAATGGGATCGTCCAGCCGGTCTCCTGGCTCCCAGATCCTCCTACTTCCCCGGCCTTCCCGGTCCGCTATCAAGACCAGTGGCTGCTTGGGGTTTCGTCCCTGGTTACAGTTGCGGGGCAGCGTCGGTCTCTCACCGAACTTCCCGGCTCAGTCTCCGTCTGCAGAGGCATTCAGTTGTTTGCGCATTATAGCACTGATTGACACCGTGTCAAGGCATGTACAACTTTATGGGCGCTACCTGTTACACAAGCGCCCATAATGTCCCTGAACATCGGTATAACGGCCCGCATATTGCGCTATCGGCTTGCTGATCTGGCCCCGGCATTCTTCGGCAGATCGAGCGTGAACTTCCCTGTCGCCGTGACCTTGTAGGCGGACGGCCCGACCCCGGTCACGCTCACCACCTGCGGCCAGACGACTTCATCCCCGACCCCGTAGTCATAGACATCAAACCAGGAGCCGACAGGGCCCATCAGCAGTTCACGCCACCGCATTACCGTCACCTCATTCAGAGTCACGAATCAGTATCTGCCCTCATGATACGCCGTCTCATACATCGCGATGATATTCTCCACCGGCGTGACCGCCTGGATATTGTGACACGGAGCAAGCATGTAGCCTCCGCCCCTTCCGAGCGTCTCCAGGCACTTGCGCGTCTCCGCGATTACATCCTCCACGCTGCCAAACGGCAGGACCTCCTGATTGTCAACTCCGCCGTGGAAGGCCAGGCGGTCGCCGTAGGTGTCTTTGAGCCACTCCAGGTCCAGATCCCCGCACTTGTATTGAACCGGGTTGAGCACATTCACGCCCAGGTCTATCATCCGAGGAATCAGCTTCCACATCGCCCCGTCGTCATGGTGGAAGATGCGGATACTGTGTTGCCGCATGAGGTCGGCAAAGCGTTTGTACTGTGCCAAGAAGAACTCATCAAACATCTGCTCAGAGATCATCAGGTCCGTC
>JAUWOG010000719.1 GCA_030612305.1 Armatimonadota bacterium
CTCTCGCCACCTTCGCCTGTCACGGCTCCGTGGGCAAGGATGACCTCTACGCCATTTCGGCGGACTATCCGGCTGAGGCGCGCTGGGCGTTCGAGCAGGCCATCGGCGGCCGGATGCTCTTTGCGGCCGGCTGCTCCGGTGACATGACCTCGGCCTGGCGCGGCGGCAACTCCCGCGAACGAGTGGGCAGGCCCATCGGCTGCGCGGCAGCCGAGGCATGGCTGCAGATTGAGGCGCCGGCTGACGATGTGCCACTCGCCGTCATCTCGCGCATGGCTGACATCCCGGTTCCCGCCGGCTTTCCGAGTATCAAAGAGGCGCAGGCGGAGTGCGATGATTTCGGCGACCGCGATGACGCCGCCGGTGTTGCAGCGCGGCGCAGGTACAAGCGGGCCTGTCAGGTCGCCGGTCGCAGCGCCACGCCACGGGAGGTCTGGGCCGCCCGCGTCGGTGATATGGCCATCGTCGGTCTCCCCGGCGAAGTCCTTGTCGAAATTGGCCTCCAGATCAAGCAGCGTTCGCCTTTCGAGGTCACCACGGTCATCGGCCTCGCCAACGACTCGGCGCAGTACATGTGTACCGACGCGGCAAGAAGGGAAGGCGGCGCGGAGCCGGGGCTGGACCCGGACACCAACTGCAACGGTACCGGCACCGAGGCCGCGCTCGTCGAGAACGCCGTCGAGATGCTCTACGAATTGCGCGCGGGCGATACATCATCCGCTGCACATACCAATACCAACGAAGGGAGTTGAGCGATGCCTCTGCAAGCAGGTTTTGCCAAATGTGACATCACCCCGGCTCTGGGCTGTGCGATGGCAGGCTACGGGGCGCGCGATCACGGCGCGGAATCGGTCGAGGACGCGCTTGAGGCGTGCGTGCTGGTCCTGAGGAATGGTGACACAGCGTTCGCCATAGTATGCACTGATCTCATCGGCCTTGACGAGGGGACCGCCGCCGACATCCGTGCGAAGACCGGGGAATTGACTGACCTGGCTCCCGAGCAGGTCATGGTCTGCGGCAGCCACACCCACTTCGGGCCCAGCCTGAAGGCCTCCGGCTACGACACGGAGGAGCTTAATGCGGGGGTCTCAGAGGAGTATCGGCTGAATCTGGTCGCTTCGCTCGCCGGCATCGTCGCGGAGGCCTGTGAGCATACGCAGCCGGCGAGAATCGGGTACGGAACGGGCCGGGCGTGGGGCATCAGCTTCAACCGCCGGCCGGTGAATATCGCCGAGCGCCAGGTGGTCATGAGTCTGACGATGGAGCCCGAGCAGGCCACTGTGGCATCAGTCGAGGGTGCCAAGCTGGCCGATGCCTGGCCTCGGCACGGACACCTGGGGCCGCGCTTGACGCCGCCACTGTCTCAGTTAGACGGCATCAGCGCCGCCATCGCTGACAACGAAGTCCCGGTCCTGCGTGTGGACACGGAGGCCGGCGAGCCGCTCGCCACGCTCGTGTCTTTCGCCTGTCATGCCGTTGCCGGCAGTGATGAGTTCTACGCAATCTCACCGGATTATCCCGGCGAGGCACGCGCTGCCTTCGAGGCCGTCATCGGCGGACAGATGCTGTTTGCTTCCGGGTGTGCGGGCGACCAGGTCCCGACATGGCGGCAAGGCAACTCGCGCCGGCGCGTCGGCAGAGCTCTCGGCTCCGAGGCGGCTGCCACCTGGCAGAAGATACAGGAACTGACTGACGACCCGCTGCTGGGCTCTGTGTCCCGCACGGTGGAACTGCCTTTGCCGCCCGACTATCCGACGCCGGACCAGGTGAGGGAAAAGATAGACGCCATCGAGGACAAGGCCGGCAGCGAATGTCGCTGGCTGAT
>JAUWOG010000483.1 GCA_030612305.1 Armatimonadota bacterium
GGGACCGTGAGTATCCGTGCCTCCTGTGACCAGCAGGCCGTACTCCTCGGCCATGCGACGGTACTTGTCGCACTGATGGTCTGTATGGGCGATATGATACGCCTCAATGCCGTCAACGCCGGCTGCAATAGCCTGACGCACCAACTTGTCGTTGTTGCAGAGACCCGGGTGGGCGAGCACAGCAGCACCGCCGGCCTCCCGCACCAGCGAAATGGCCTCATCTATCTCCAGCTTGTAGCGCGGCACGTATGCCGGCCCGCCGTTGCGCAGAAAGCGCTGGAATGCCTCTTGCTGATGACTGACGACGCCCTCACTCAGCAGTGCCCTGGCCACATGCGGACGCCCGACGCTGCCCGCCCCGGCGATGCGGCAGACGTGCTCGTAGTCGAGCTTGACCCCCAGCGCGTTGAGCCGTCTGACCATCTCCCGCGCGCGGCTATCTCGACTCCGGCGCATCTCCGCCAGCTTCTCCAGCAGCGTCGCATTCTCGCAGTCCATCAGGTAGCCGAGTATGTGCACCTCGAGGTGGCGCAACTCGACGGCAACCTCGACGCCCGGGAGCACTACCAGCCGCTCTCCGGCCGCCTCCCGGGCCGGCTTCACTCCCCCGACGTGGTCATGGTCGGTGATGCTGATGGCATAGAGGCCCGCCTCGCCGGCTGCCGCGACTATCTCCTCCGGCGTCTGCGTCCCGTCGGACATCGTCGAATGGATGTGCAGGTCCACTGCCATGTCAGGGGTTTGTCGGCTTTCCTTCGCCGACTTCTCCGCCTTTCTCTTCCGGCTTCCGAGCGTAGTCTGCAAGAGCGCCTGCCCAGTGCGCGGCCAGCGCGGCACTACCGGCCTTGTCCAGCGGCTCATTCCCACTGCCGCAGAATGGCGACTGCACGCAGGCGGGACAGCCGCTCTCGCATGGGCAGCTTGCTATCGTTTCCGCGACCGCTCGCAGCAACTCCTCGAGGCGGAAAAACACCGTCCGCGCAATGCCGACACCGCCCGGATAGGCATCATAGATGAAGACGGTCGGCTCGCTGGTCACCGGGTGCGCCGCCTCGGACGCGCCGCCCACATCGCGCTGGTCGCAGAGCGCAAACAGCGGCAGCAGCGCCACCATCGCATGTTCCAGAGCGTGAAGGCTGCCCACCACGTCGAAGCCACCCTCGGCGCAGACCTCCAGCGCATCCATCCCACCGAGCCACAGCCCACACGTCTCGAACTCCTCCGCCGGCAGGTCGAGGTCCGCACTGCCCAGTTCCCGGTTGCGCGACTGGCTGATCTTACGGTAGCCGGTTACCCTTGACTTGATGTTGACTTCTCCATAGCGCGCGTTCAGCTTGCCGGCTTGCAGCGTCTCGGACTGCTCGCCGGGCGCTACGGATGAAGCTATCATGGGCCGGGTGAAGTAGTCTGTGTCCACGGCAACCACGCTGGCGGTCCGCTCCTCTATGTCCAGCTTCTCGACACGGTACGTTTCGCCCGCGTGCATGTAGATAGCGCCCTCATGGACCGTGCGAAGCGCCGACTCGCCGTCAACCGTGCCCAGCAATGTGTCACTCTCGGCCTCCACGATGCTGAACGCCTCGCCGGAAATGGACCTGATGCTGACGGCTCCCGCCGGATACAGCTCAGGATGAACCCAGTACCACTTCCGCCCCCGATGCGTCAGATACCTCTCCCGGGTCAGGAGTTCCAGAAGCTTAGCGACATCCGACGAGGCCTGCTCACCACCGCCGAAGAGTGCCTCATCGCCCTCGTCAAGCTCCTTCTCATACGCGGCGCAGAGCAGGTGCGAGGCGAGGATGAACTCATTCTGCGGGTCCACCGCCGCATGTTCGGCGCTGCCTTCGAGCAGGTACTCGGGATGCTGGATGAGATACTGGTGAATGCCGCCGCCGACGGCAATGAGAATCGCGAGAGCGTCCTCTCCGCCTCGTCCGGCGCGGCCCGCCTGTTGCCACACACTGGCGATGCTGCCCGGGTAGCCGACCATGATCACGGCGTCTATGCCGCCGATGTCAACACCCAGTTCCAGCGCCGTAGTCGAGGTGACCGCCAGCAACTCGCCGTCGAACAGCTTCTTCTCAATCTCACGCCGCTGCTCGGGCAGATAGCCGCCGCGATACGCCATCACCTTGTCGGCAAGGCCCTCCTTGCGGAGCCTGTCCCGCGCGTATCGCAGGATCAACTCGGCGGTGCTGCGCGCGAGAGTGAAGGTGATGTTACGGATCCCGCGCCGCGCCAGCTCACAGAGCAGATTTGCCGCCTCGCCATTCGCACTCAGTCTCTGCCCGCTCGCGGCACCCGCCAGCGGCGGGTTCCACCAGCCCATTATCCGCCGCCCGCTCGGTGAGCCGTCGTCGTCAATCATGCGCAGGTCAACGCCCGTCAGCTCCTCGGCAAGCTCCCGCGGGTTGCCGATCGTCGCCGAGCAGCAGATGAACTGTGGCTTCGCGCCGTAGTGGGCCGCGATCCGTCGCAGCCGGCGTATCACATTCGCCGTATGCGAGCCGAAGATTCCCCGGTACGTATGCACTTCATCTATGACCACGTAGTCGAGGTTGCGGAAGAAGCCGGCCCAGGTGTGGTGATATGGCAGGATGCCGACATGGAGCATATCCGGATTGGTCAACACCACCTGCGCCTGCTTCTTGACCTGCCGGCGCACCGCTTGCGGGGTGTCACCGTCATAGGTGGCGGCCTCAAACGCCTCGCCGGCCCCGAAGTCCTTCAGCTTCCGCAACTGGTCCTGCGCCAGCGCCTTGGTGGGGTAGAGCAGCAGCGCCCGGCTCGACGCACGCTGCGCAAGCCTCTCCACTACCGGCACGAGGTAGCAGAGCGTCTTACCGCTCGCGGTGCTGGTCACCACCATCGTGTTCTCGCCGCTGAGTGCGGCATCTATCGCCTCTGTCTGGTGGCTGTAGAGGCGCTCTATGCCGAGGTTGCTCAGGATCTGCCGGACTTGTGGAGAGAGCTCTGTGGTGAGGTCACCGTAGCGCGCCTGGTGTCCCGGGATTGCCGCGGTATGCACGAGCCGGCCGCGGTAGTCCTTCTCGCCGGTAATCGCCTCCAGCACGCCCAGCAGATCCATTGCTACTCATCGCCCCTGCCCTCGTGGTCGCCTTGCGTCGGCTCGTCGCGCTTACGCGACCTGCTTCGCGGCAGTTCCACGAGCAGCACGAGACCGAGGCTGAGGAAGTACAGCAGTATCATCGGCCC
>JAUWOG010000618.1 GCA_030612305.1 Armatimonadota bacterium
GATCACGGGTTTCTCGCTCGGGCGCGTCATGTCTTGTATCGCTCGGGACGGGAATACACCCTCACCGACCAAGAAGTGGAGGACATGGAGCGGCAAGGCGATGTGTCGGCCGGGTTCCTGAAGCGGCTCGCCGCTGACAGCCAGAGAAACCTGCTGATCGTCCGCAGGCTTCTTGACTTGCCCAAGCCGACGCCCACTCTCGTCTATGCCTGCACCGTGGAACACGCCTATTTCCTCTCGTGCATCCTTACAGCGCAGGGGCGCAAGTCAGGAGTAGTCTCCGCCGACACGCCTGTGACGCTGCGCCGGGCGCTCATCCATAATTTCAAAGGAGGGAAGATCGAATTCCTATGCAACTTTGGCGTGTTGACTACTGGCTTCGATGCGCCCAAGACCGAGTGCATCGCTCTCTGCCGGCCGACAAGGAGCGAGGTCCTCTATGAACAGATCATCGGCCGGGGGCTCCGCGGCCCTCAGTTCGGCGGCACTGAAGAATGTATGGTCATCGACTTCGCCGACAACATCCTGCGCCTCGGTGCTCCGCTTGCCTATGCACGTTTCGAGCATCTCTGGAGTGGCGAGGAGACCGAGGGGGAATGACCCAATCAGTGCGCGGAGACAATCACAGGGAACAATCAGGGCTTCTGACAGAACCAGTGCTCGGAACGCCCACAGAGACGCTGCAGCATGAGTATTCAGAATGTGACTACTATTTATGGAGGCAAGTGAGATGAAGATTGGGGCGTTGTCAGCAGCATGGAGCGCGCAGCCGCTGGAGGAAGTGCTGGACTTCTTCTGCGAGTGCGGGCTGGAAGCCGTGGAGATCGGAGCCGGTAACTATCCCGGCACCGCGCACTGCGACCCGAAGACCCTCAATTCCTCGACGGCCAAGCGCGACGCGTTCATGAAGGCCATCGAGAGCCGGGGGCTGACGCTCTCGGCGCTGAGCGTGCATGGAAATCCGCTGCATCCGAACAAGAAGATGGCGAAGGCTCATCATGATGCGTGGCGCGATGCCGTGAAGCTGGCGGAGAAAATCGGGGTGACGGAGGTCAATAATTTCTCGGGTCTGCCCGGCGGCTCGCCAACGGACAAGGTGCCGAACTGGGTCGTGGCCCCGTGGCCGGAGGACCATCTCGAAGCGCTGGAATACCAGTGGAAGGTGGCAGTCAAGTACTGGCGGGCGGAGAACAAGTACCTTGACCAGAGGGGCATCAACGTCTGCTTCGAGATGCACCCGAACTTCCTGGTGTACAATCCGGAGACGATGATGAAGCTGCGGGAAGCCTGCGGGGAGCGGATGTGCTGCAACTTCGACCCGAGCCATCTGTGGTGGCAGGGGATCGAGCCGTCAGCCGCGATCCGCTGGATACAGAAGGACGGGAGTGTGATCAAGCACTTCCACGCCAAGGACGTGCTCGTGTATGAGTGGAACGCGCGCGTCAACGGTGTGCTGGATACGAAGCACTATGGCGACGAGCCGAACCGCTCGTGGCTCTTCCGCACGGTGGGTTACGGGCACGGCGCGGCGGTCTGGAATGACATCATCAGCACGCTGCGGATGACCGGCTATGACGGGACGCTGTCCATCGAGCATGAGGACAGCCTGATGACTGCCAATGAGGGGTTCATGAAGGCCATCGAGCTGTTGAAGCAGTGCTATATCAAGGAAGCCGCGGCGGGGATGACATGGGCGTGAGGCGTGCGGGGAAGTCATCCGTCGCGACATGAGCCTGTGCAGATGACAGCAACGGGCCGCCCCTTGAGGACGGCCCGTTGCGCTGTGTGATCAATGCCCGTCAGAGGCATGAGTAGCGTCGGGGCTGCGGGGTCAGTAGTTCTCCGCCCAGGGCTCGTAGTATGCCCGGGGGTGGACACAGGCCGGGCAGAGCTCCGGCGCCTCCGTGCCCTCGTGGACGTATCCGCAGTTGCGGCATTTCCACTCGATCGGCTCGTCGCGCTTGAAGACCTCGCTCCTGGCGACCCGGTCGGCGAGGGTATTGTAGCGGCGTTCGTGGTATTCCTCGACCTCGCCGATCTCGGTGAACGACTCGGCGATGTCTGCGAAGCCCTCTTCCCTGGCGGTCGTTGCGAACGCGGGATAGAGAGTGCCCCACTCCATCTTCTCGCCGGCGGCGGCATCCCTCAAGTTCGCCAGCGTATCGCCGATGACACCAGCCGGATAGGCGGCTGTGATCTCGAGCTCACCGCCCTCCAGATACTTGAAGAATATCTCGGCGTGCTCCTTTTCGTTGTCTGCGGTCTCGGCGAAGATCGCGCTGATTTGCTCATAGCCCTCTTTGCGGGCTACGGAAGCAAAAAACGTGTAGCGGTTGCGTGCCTGCGATTCGCCTGCGAATGAGGCGAGCAGGTTCTTCTCGGTCTGAGAACCCTTCAAGCCGGCCATCTTCTTCATCCTCCCTGTCCAATATTTCCCGACTGCGCTATGGTCGTATTCTCCGTCCAGCATACAGACTCCTTTGTGTAGCGATAGTTCAGTGGTAAG
>JAUWOG010000574.1 GCA_030612305.1 Armatimonadota bacterium
AATCACGGCTCCCACCATCGCCGCCACCATCGCCGTCTGGTTCACTTCGCTCCGGCCGGACACGGCAGCCGGCCTCGTGCTCCCAGGCGGCTGCTGTTGCGGGCCCGGCGCAACACCCGCCGGCGGTGCCACAGCCGCCACCGGCGCCTCAAAACGTACCGTCGCGTCCTCCGCGCTCGGAGTCAGCACCCCAGTCTGATCCAGCTCCACCCCTTCACCGAGCTTCTCAAGGTCCTCCAGCATCTCATTGGCATTCCGGTAGCGGCGGGCCAGGTCACGCATCAGCGCCTTGCCCACGACGAACTCCACGGAGGGGCCGATATTGACGTTACGCAAATGCAGCGGCGGCACTCGCTCCTGCACGTGCTTGGCGGCCACTTCCGCCGCGGTCTTCCCGGTGAACGGTAGCGTCCCCGTCAGCGCCTCGTACATCGCGATGGCGAGGCTGTAGAGGTCAGACTGGGGCCCGGTCGCCCGCCCCTGCGCCTGCTCCGGAGACATGTAATGAGCCGAGCCCAGCACCATCCCCTCGTTCGTCAGCCCGCGTTCCCCTACGGCGGCGGCAATCCCGAAATCCGACAGCTTCGCGTGCCCGTCATCGGTGAACAGGATATTGTGCGGCTTGATGTCACGGTGCACGATCCCCACATGATGCGCGTACGCCAGCGCCCGACAGCACTCGATACTCACCTGCAGCACCTTGCGCAGCGGCAAGGGAGCGTACTCGCGGATAATCGCCTTCAGGTCCGGCTCCGGCAGGTACTCCATGACGATATAATAGACACCGTTGTCCGCCCCGGTGTCGTAGATCTGGACGATATTGGGATGGCTGAGCTTGGCGGCGGCATGTGCCTCACGCCGGAACCGCTCAACCACCTCGCCATCATTCGCGTATTCGTGTTTCAGCACCTTGATGGCGACATCGCGTTCGAGGGAGATGTCCAGGCCGCGATAGACGACGGCCACTCCTCCCTCGCCGACGCGTTCATCAACGCGATAGCGCCCGGCTATCAGTGAACCTTCCATAATCCGGATCGCCTCTGCGATCGATAGACAGCAAGATTAGTTACGACTATTCGAGTGCCGCGCGCAGAATCGCCACAGCCACAGGCCCCGCTACTCCGCTGCCTGAGCCGCCGTTCTCCACGATTACCGTCACTACGACTGAGGGATTGCCGGCAGGCGCAAAACACGTGAACCACGCATGTGGGTCACCTGCCGGGTTCTGCGCTGAACCTGTCTTGGCGGCGACCTCAAGCCCTGCTATGTCAGCGACGCTCCCGGTGCCTTCTTCGACGACCGACCGCATCATACCTGCTACTGCCTGCACCGTTTCCGTGCTTATCGCACGGCCCAGAACGCGGCCCTCTCCCTGCCGGATGACGCGCCCCCCGGCCGTCCGCACATCCGCGACTATGAACGGCTGCACCACCTCGCCCCCACGCGCAATCGTCGCCGTCAGCCGCGCAATGGACATCGGCGTCAGCAGCGTCGCCCCCTGGCCGAAGCTGGCCTCCGCCAACTGCATCTCGCCCTTGAAGCCCTTGAAATCCGCCATCCGCCCCGTGCTCGTCGGCAGCGGCAGCTTCGCCGCATCCAGCAGGTGGAAACCCTTGACATAGCGACGGAAGCGGTCCGGCCCGAGTTCATTCCCCAGCTTCGCGAAAGCGATATTGCATGAATCAGCCAGCGCACGTCTCAGAGTGAGCGTCCCATGTCCGCCACTCCGACGGCATCTCACCAGCGTCCCCGCAACGCGCTCAGCCCCGGCGCAGTGCAGCTTCGCCCCCGGATCCGAAATCCCCGCATCTATCGCCGCCGCCGCCGTGAATATCTTCAACACCGACCCCGGTGGATACATCCCCTGCAGAGGACGGTTGATCTCCGGCTTCTCCGGATCGTAGGTGAAGACGTTGTAGTCCTCCTCACTTCTCGTGATCGCGACCGGGTCGTACGCAGGCGCGCTATAGAGCACCAGCAGCGCCCCGCTCTGAGGCTCCATCGCGATGACCGCACCCCGCCGGCCCCGCATCAACCGGTGCGCAAGCTGCTGCAGGCGACCGTCTATCGTCAGAGCGATGTCATTGCCCACCGGCCTCCCCTGCACGATATCCTCCCACGCGTGCGAGTAGGCGTTCTGGGCATAGAACACGTCGCTGAGAGTCTTCTGCAGCCCACTGCGCGGGTTGTAGCCGGTCAGATGGCAGAAAGCCTCCGTGTCCGCATAGACCCGCTCCCAGCCCTCCTCCGTGTCTCTGGCATCGAGTATCGTCAGCCCGTCGCTGGTCAGGAGCCGGCCGGGCTGCACGCGCCGCCGCATCCGCTCCGCCCGATTATTCTCCTCGGCATCCTCCAGACGCGGCGCCGCGACCACCTGCCAGTACGTCAGCATCAGGCAGATGACTATAAAGCCTGCCAGCGGCAGCACCGTCAGTCTCTTGATACCGTCACTCAATTCATCCATACATACTCAGTCTGCTTCCAACCTGCGCGTCTGTCAATGATGCGCACTACGCGGGTGCGCGTTTGAATTGTAGGCAAGTAGCGCAACCTTCGAGGCCCCCCACCTGTAGCGCGTGTAGTTTGCCGCAGGCAAACTCCCTTCAGCTCGCGGCCGTTGCCGTTTGCTGTCGCCGTTGTAGGGCGAAGGAGTGCCGCCTACTCCCGCGGACCTGTGCCGCGCCGGCCGTTGCCGTATGCCGTTCGGAGGGGCCGA
>JAUWOG010000115.1 GCA_030612305.1 Armatimonadota bacterium
GTCAAGCGCGCAGCGGAAATCGGGCTGCATCGTTTCGCCGCTCTCGAGGGTGTCGAGGAAATCGGCTAGAGCGTTGATGAAGGTGTGCTCGTAGCCGATGACACAGCCCGGCACCCACCATTTGTCCATGTACGGATGCTCGGGGTCGGTGACCAGTATCGAGCGCCAGCCGTGGACGTGGTCATCGTCGCCGTGGTCGAAGTACTCGAGCCGGTGCGCGTCCTCGAGGTCGAAACAGACCGAGCCCTGCGCACCGTTGCCCTCGAAGGTGTTCTGGTTCTTCCGCCCCCGGGCGTAGCGAGTCGACTCGAAGGTCCCGATAGACCCGTTCTCAAAGCGGACCAGGAAAGCACAGGCATCGTCAATGCCGACGGGCTTGATTGTGCCCGGCTCATCCTGCAGCTCCCTCTCTTTGATGAAGGTCTCCGTCATCGCGGTGACGGACTCGATAGGGCCATTGAGCCACATTGCCGTGTCTATGGAATGTGCCAGCAGGTCGCCGGTGACGCCGCTGCCGGCGACATCAATGTCCAGACGCCAGAGAGTCGCTCCGCCCTGCGGCACCTTTGGGCTGATTGTCCAGTCCTGCAGGTACTTGGCGCGGTAGTGAAAGACCCTTCCGAGGCGGCCCTCGTCAACAAGTTGCTTCGCCAGGGCGATGGCGGGCACGCGCCGGTAGTTGAACCAGACCATGTTCGGCACGCCCACCCGCTCGATCGCCGTCACCATCTCCCGGCCCTCGTCCGCATCCATCGCCAGAGGCTTTTCGCACAGCACCATCTTGCCGGCCTCCGCGGCGGCTATCGCGATGTCGTGATGGGTGTTGTTCGGGCTGGCTATGTCAATGACGTCAATGTCGTCTCGCTGAATAAGCTCGCGCCAGTCGGTCTCATAGCTCTCCCAGCCCCAGTTGTCGGCGAAGTCGCGGATCTTGTCCTCGCTGCGGGCGCACACCGCCTTCATGACAGGATGATACTCGAGGTCGAAGAACTGGCTGACCTTGCGGTACGCATTTGAGTGGGTGCGCCCCATGAAGCCATAGCCGACCAAGCCGATGTTGAGTGCCTTCGCCATGTCACTAGCTCCTTTCAGCCGCCGTACTTCGCATTCAGCACGTCAACGGCCTGCTTGCACCTCTCGGTGATCTCCCATGCGTCCGGCCAGAAGCACAGATCAATCGTCCACCAATTGTGGCTGAACGTGTTCTTATTCAGTTCCGGCAGGAGTGCGTCGAAATCGAGCACCCCGTCGCCGAACGGAATGTGGTTCGAGGTCTCGTCGTCATGGAGCGAGCCGTCCGAGTCTATGAGATGAAGGTGGTTGATTTTGCCGCGGAGTCGCTGGGCCAGTTCCAGCGCCCCTCCGGGAAGCGTCTCCTTCTCGCCCGGCGGGCGGGCGCCGACCGCCGCAACCGTATGTGCATGGCAGGTATCAAACTGCACGCCGAAGTTGTCGTCGTCCACTTCATCCACGATGCGGAGTATGTCGGAGGGCTTGTTGAAGGCGAAGCCCGGCTCGAACTCCCAGGTCACGTAGATGCCGCGGTCGGCGGCCTCCCGCGCGCACTGCTTCCATGTATCAACGACCCGCCGGCGCGCGGTGTCGGCGTCCACCTGCTCGAAGATCGTAGGCGGCTGCACGGTATCAACCCGGATGCCCTTGATGCCCAGGTCCACACAGAACTCCACGTTCTTGCGGAAGCAGTCGAGGTAGTCGGTCTGGTCGTCGGTGTCAATGAGGTGCTGATCCCACAGATTTGCCGCCAGCCCGGAGAATCGCAAGCCGGCCTCTGCCAACTGCTGCTTGCACGCCTCCCGCTGCTCCTGCTCCGGCATGTCGTCGGGGTTCGGGTGAGGGGGAAAGCCCCCCAACTCGACGCCCTGGAACCCGAGGCCCTTCACCTGCGTGATGACCTCGTCCCATGGGATGGGCTGGTCAGCGTACGGCCCGATGGCGTATGCCCAGGAACCAATGGAGATGTCTTTCACGATCGGCCTCCTCTAGTGGCTTCACTCAATGCGCGATTTTGTTGTGGTCACCGACTTGTGGAGCGTCGGGGTTGACGTCCGGGCCGAAGTAGCGCAGGACAACGAGCGGCTCGTGCGCGGACTCGCTTGTGAAGGTCACGCCGGACGTGGCGGCGCTCGCGGTGATGAAAAGCTCGTCCTCAGTCATCTGGCCGAAGCGGATCATGGCCGGGCTGTGTACAGGCAGCTTCCCGATCCGTCCTCTTCCCTGCATGACAATGAGACCGTAAGCGCCATTGTCCGTGATGGTCGCTGTCACGCCCGGATTGACGGTGAGCTCCTTGGCCGTGAAGCACTGGCGTCCGTCACATTCCCCATAGACGACCCAGCGGTCCATGTAGCCTTCGTCGGCGGTGTCGGCAACTGCTATCGGCTCCAGGTAGTGGTTGTCCTTGAAGTTGGGGTCCGGATTGGCGTCCCAGTCTATGACCTCAACGAGATAGTCAAGGTCTTGCTTCTTGTCCTCGGGGACATCCTTCACGAGCAGGTCCCAGGGCACTGACCGGCCCTCGACGAGTGACTGGTACATGCCGAAGACGTCGGAGCCCCATTGCGGCTCGTAGGTGACAAGGGAGCCGGGCGCGTGAAGCAGACGCGGCCCGACGAGCCATCCGGTGCCGGGCTTGAGCCGGTAGGCCTTCGCGAGGTCCAGGATGCCGTTGTCGCCCTCGTTCCAGCGTTCCAGCCAGCTTCGCACCTGTTCTCTCGTCGTTCCCGGCTCAAGACCGAAGAAGGTGTACGGGAAGTTGTTGCCGACGTAGTTTAGCTGCGGCGGGAAGTAGTAGCCCTCGGGCTTGCCGAGACGGCCCAGCGCCGCCACCTGCTCGTCGCTCTGATGGAGGTGATGGGGGATCGGCCCCATGTTGTCGAAGAACTTGCTATAGACGGGCCAGCGCTCGTAGCTGTCCCACATCCGCTGCCCGATGATCTCGGCGCCAGACGTGGCGATGGCATCTCGCAGCGTGAAACGGTCCTCTGCGAAGACGACGTAACTGAGGCCCTCGTCCGGGGGTGCACCATCATTGTCAGCGGCCGTCGTCGAGGCAAACCAGCGCTCATCTATGCCGCCTCGGTCTGCGCCGAGGGCATAGAGGTCGTCAGGATGCAGCTTGAGTCGTCTTCCAGGATGCAGAAACGAACGCGGCACCCAGTTGGGAGCGAGTCGGAGGATGCCGTCGCCGGCATCGAGTGCGCGACCTGTCATTGTCTCAATGCTCTGCCGGCCCATGGGGAACCCCCTCTGCGTGTGCCGTGTGATATATGAGAATTGTCCGCGCATTGCACTATGACCTCCTGCAGTCGCAAACATCGCGACGTGAAGAGCGGGGGAGGCTGTTGACCCGCATTGCCCGTATCAACGAGGCGGTGATCAGCCTGAATGGCAATGAGAGAGCGCCCTGTGGGCCGGCGGAAGCAGGTTCTTCAGAATGTCGCAACCCAGGAAGAAGGTATCCGTGGTTGCCACGGCGAACCTGTATGTCAGATGGGCAATGTTCAGCCCATGCAGGAACAATACCCATGATATGGGGAATGCGGGGTTATTTCAAAGGAGGTAGTCGAATGCGTATTATCATTGCAGTTCTCTGTCTGACAGTGCTCTGTTTGTCCGTCGCGGTGTCTGCGCCGGCGGGGAGTGGGGGAGTGCTCGCGCCAGCGGGGAGAGGGGGAGTGGTCGCGGCGGGGCGCGTGCCCGTATTGGCCATCCCGGATCTGATCGTCAAGCAGGTGGAGGTCTCTCGGGGAGGCGGGGAGTTCCCGATGTACACATTCAAGATCACGGTCGCCAATATCGGTACGCGCGAGGCAAGGCTGAGCAATACGGCGATAGTGTTCTACGCCTGGCCGCGCACCGACCAGCCCATGGTAGCAGGCGTGCTGGGCGAGGTGGCCACGCCGGCGATTGCCGCCGGCGCCCAGACTGTCGTTACCATTACCCACTCGGTCGGGGTCTCCAAAATGTACCTGTTCGTGACTGCGGATTTCCCCACCACGGCTAGCCTGTTGGGGTCCGTCCGGGAGAGGAAGGAAGGCAACAACGTCCTGGTGGTGCCGCTAGACACTCGCGCCTCCTTCCCCCGAACCTTCAGATAGGCACCCGAATCGCCTGCGCGGACGGGAAATCAACTGCTACACCAGGGGCTGCGGAATTGTCTCCCGCAGCCTCTTTTTTGTGATAGATGAACGGGGCCAATCGCCCTTGAAGGAGAAAGATGGTGTCACGGTCAATTCAGGCGGGAATAACAGGACGCCCGGAAGTGCAGTGAGAAGCGCGGCAATGACCATCGGCGGCATGGTATGGACACTCGGCGAGATGACCGACCTCTACGAACAGATCGCGTGGTTTGCGGACAACGGCTTCAGCGGCGTCGGGTTTCATACTCAGCCCAACTACGGTCTGGAGTGGGCGACCTTTGACGTGCGCGAGGCCTCGGCGGACGACAGGCGCAAGCTGAAAGAGGCCCTCGCGCCCTTCGATGAGGCCGCAATTCACGGGGAGTCATTCACCTGTGACATTCTGCTGGCGAGTCCTAATGAGCTGATCCGCCGCGCCTCCGTGGAATCAGTGCGGGACACCGTGCATCTGGCGGCAGAAGTGGGCGTCAAGACAGTGACGCTCCACAAGGGCATTGCGACCGCGCAATGGGCACACGATGAACTTCGCGCCGCGTTTTCAAGGACACTGGAGGAGCTTGCAGAGATGGCCGCAGGCTCCGGGGTCACACTCGCCATCGAGACCGAGCCGACGCTTGAGACCTGCTACGATCTGCTCGTGGAGGTCGGCCCGGGTGTCGGGGTCACCATAGACACCGGCCATGCGTGCCTGGACGATGGCGCCGGCTACCGCGAGTTCGGCACCATCGGGAACCTCATCCGGCACCTGGGCGATAAGGTCGTGCACATGCACGTTCATGACTACGACGGGGAGCACGACCATATCGCCATCGGCACGGGAGACATAGACTGGGCGGACATCATGGGGGCGCTGCAGGAAATTGGCTACGAGGGGATGCTGTGCATGGAGTATAGCCCGGAGGCTACGACGCCGCAGGATTACATCGCCGGCCGCGAGATGCTTGAAGGGTACTTGACTGGATGATGGATCTTCGCGGACGCATCCTCATCATTGCCGATGTCCATGCGAATCTGCCGGCGTTCGAGGCGGTGCTGGAAGCCGCCGGAGATGTGGACGGCTGCATCTTCTGTGGCGACATAGTAGGATACGGGACCCAGCCGGCCGCGTGTGTGTACCTGCTGGAGGAGTTGAGCCAGAGAGTTCCGACGTGCGCGATTCTGGGCAATCATGACGTGTATGCCCTGGAACCCGGCAGGCCCTGGCGAGGTGGCCCGGTCGCAAATGGCCGCCAGTGGGAAAAGTGGACCGTCGCGCAGCTTGATGCGAGGGCTCGCCGCTTCCTCTGCGACCTTCCCGAGTTCGCCGGCGGAACCTGCAACGATCGCTGTATCCACATCTGCCACTACGTGTCGCCCATCAGCAGCCACGTTGATGACGCCACGGTCGCTGAAGAACTCGACAGTTGGGAGTGCGCAGAAGGCCTTGAGATGGTTCTCTTCGGGCACTTCCACCGGCAGATTGACCGCATCGTGGCCGGTGTGCGCGTAGTAAACCCCGGGGCTATCGGGCAACTCCGCGAGGGCCGCCCGGAAGCCGAATTCGCCATCTGGGAGCCACCGGACGCCATTTCGTTCGATCGTGTTTCTTACGATGTTGACCGGACGGTGGCGGCGCTCGCCGAGATCCCGATGACGCCGGAGTACCGCGATACCTGGGAGATCAACTACCGCAAAGGGATTGTGGACCTCAGCCGCGAATAGCGGTTGAAGTCCAGCACACTGCGCCACCGCAATACAACCTGCCACGCATCATTGGAGCGCCAACCATGCTGCCCAGAGAACGCGTCGAATGCACGCTTGCCTTCAAGGAACCGGACCTCGTCCCCTGGGGCGAGCACTCCATAGACTACACGACCTATGAGATGATTCTGGGCCGCGAGAGCTTCGTAGGGGGGAAGTTCAGCCAGACGAAGGCGATGTGGGATGGGCGGCGCGATGAGATAGTCGCCTCATACAAGCGCGATATTCCCGACCTGGCCGAGGCGCTGGGCTTCGACATCATCACCGTCGGTCGCTGTTGGGCGCGCGGCACACGCACCACGGCGATGGAGCAAGTTGACCACGAGACATACCGCGCCGCCAATGGCAACCTCTATCGCATCTCGGCCACCACCCATGATCTGATGCCATACAAGGTCAATACGGATGGTTACGAGCCGCCGACTGTGGCCGAACTCCAGGCGCAGATAGACAAGCTGATAGACGAGGGTGTGCCGCGACCGGATGATTCCGAATGGGAAGTGGCCCGGCATGTCATGGACCGGATGCAGGACACGCACTGGATCAACACCTGCATGGGCGACATCAACTTCCCCATGATCGGGCCGACCGACGAGATCCAGTTCCTCAACCTGGCCCTGCACCCGGAGCTCCACGCCAAACAGGTTGAGCTGGAAGCGAGACGCTGCATCGGTGGCCTCAAGTACTACGCCGAGCAGGGCTACGATTCGGTCCTCCCCTGCGGCGACCTGGGTAGTTCAACTGGCCTGTTGTGCAATCCGAGGATCATTGAGGAACATGTTCTGCCCTGGTGGAAGCTCTTCACCGCCGAGGCCAAGCGGCTGGGCCTGCACATCCTCAAGCACTGCTGCGGCAACACCTGGGAGGCGCTCGACTTCATCGTCGCCGGCGGCTACGAGGGCTACGAAGGCATCCAGGCCAGCGGCGGCATGGACATGAAACGCCTCAAGGAACTGTATGGGGACAAGCTGGTGCTCTGGGGCGGCGTCAAGAACGAGAGCCTCATCGGGGGTGCCCCTGATGACGTCATCGCCGATGCGAAGTATGCGCTGAAATGGGGTGCGCCCGGCGGCGGCTTCATCTATGGCGCAAGCCACTCACTGGCCGTCGGCACCAAACCGGAGAACCTCGAGGCAATGAAGCAGGCGCGCGAGCAGTGGGGTGCGTATCCGATACGCGTCCCGGACTAGCCGGCGGTCATCGCAGCAGAGGGGGAGCAGCCACATGCTCTACAAGCCGGATTGGGAAGAGACCAAGGAGCGCTTCATCGCCTGGTGGGCCGGGGAGGTCCTCGATCGCGTGGCGATGAGCGTCACCGCGCCCAACGGCAAGTCATACCGCGAAGTAGCTCAGCCGGACGACCCATTTCGTCTCCACGGTGATCCCGAGTAT
>JAUWOG010000416.1 GCA_030612305.1 Armatimonadota bacterium
GCAGCTCGCGCAGGAGCATGGCGACGAGTATGCCGTCCTGGCGGTTGATGACGAGGCCGCCTACACATTCTTCCGCTTCCTCGAGGACGAGATCCTCCAACAAGCCGAAGAGGACCTGCGCGATTTCGGTGTCGAGTTCGACTGCTGGTTCACCGAGAAGTCGCTGTATGACAACGGGGACATCAAGCGCGAGCTTAAGGCCCTGACGGATAAGGGCATGGCCTACGAGCGCGAGGGCGCGACCTGGCTGCGCACCGCCGAGTTCGGCGACGAGAAAGACCGGGTGCTGGTGCGCAGCGACGCCCGGCCGACCTACATCGCCGCCGATGCCGCCTACGCCGCCAATAAGTTCGCGCGCGGCTTTGACCGGCTTATCTACGTCCTCGGCCCCGACCATGCCGGATATGTCCCGCGCCTCCAGGCCGTCCTGGCCGCCTGTGGCTTCGACCTCGACCGGGTCGAAATCATCGTCTATCAGAATGTGCGCATGATCCGGGGCGGCGAAACAATCAAGCTCGCCAAACGCAAGGGGCAAATCTACTCCGTCCGCGACCTCATTGACGAAGTCGGCACAGACGCCGCGCGCTTCTTCTTCCTCATGCGCAGCAACGACTCGCACCTGGATTTCGATCTCGACCTGGCCGCCAGCAAGTCCGAGGACAATCCCGTCTATTACGTCCAGTACGCCCACGCGCGCATCTGCAGCATCCGCAATATGGCGCAAACGCGGGGCTTCCAGTTCGACGACTCGCCGGACCTGACGCTCCTGACTGACGCTTCGGAGAAAGCCCTGATGCGCAAGCTGGCCGACTACCCGCACGAGCTGAATCGCGCCGCCGAACTCCGCGCGCCGCATCGCCTGACGACGTACCTGCGCGAGCTGACTCAGCTCTTCCACCAGTTCTACACCAACTGCCAGGTGCTCGATGCCGACGACATCGCGACTTCGACGGCGCGCATGGCCTTGACCGATGCGACGCGCCAGGTCCTTGCCAACTGCCTGTCCATCCTCGGCATCACCGCCCCCCAGAGCATGTAGCGCCCGCTGTGGCTCCCGTCCTTGAGGGTCACACGCTGTCGGAACCTGTACAGAGGGCCGCTGTCACTGTATAATCGTCTTGCTGCCCCACTACGCTGACGCGAAGGAGCGCACGTTGAGCGACCGTGTAGCAGAAGTCCATGCCGGTCATCTCGCGGACATTGAGGAAGCCATCCCCGCGGAGGTTCGCGCCTTGCTGAACGCCGACGTGCAGACGGCGATTCCTGCCGTCGCAAAGACCCCGGAACTCACTAGAAACATCGAGGAGGCGATCAGGGATGTCGCGACATGCCATAAGCTACTCCTCGCCGACGGGCGCGACATTGCAGGGCTCCCGGATGAGAGCATCCATCTGGCAGTGACCTCACCGCCCTACTGGACACTGAAGGAGTACTCTTCTCACGAGGCCCAACTCGGGGCCATCGCCGACTACGAGCAATTCCTGTGCGAGTTGGACAAGGTCTGGCAACATGTGTTCCGCCTGCTTGTGCCAGGCGGTCGTCTAGTCATTGTCGTGGGCGATGTCTGCCTGTCGCGGCGTCGGTTCGGCCGCCACGTTGTGGTCCCGCTGCACGCCGGCATTCAAGAGCACTGCCGGAAAATGGGCTTTGACAATCTTTCTCCCATCATCTGGCACAAGATAGCCAACGCACAGTTTGAGGTGCCCGGTGGCTCAAACTTCCTCGGCAAGCCTTATGAGCCAAATGCGGTCATCAAGAATGACATCGAGTACGTGCTGTTTCAACGCAAGCCGGGTGGGTATCGCAAACCGTCGCTAGCTGCAAGAGCGCTGTCTGTGATACCAGAGGCAAACCATCGGGAGTGGTTCCAACAGATATGGACTCTCCCCGGTGCATCTACCAAGGATCACCCGGCACCCTTCCCATTGAAACTCGCGGAACGTCTGATAAGGATGTTCTCCTTTGTGGGGGATACCGTATTGGACCCCTTCATGGGAACCGGTACCACCAACGTTGCGGCGGCTCTGTGGGGGCGACACAGCATCGGGATCGAGATCATTCCAGAATACCACGCATTCGCAGTTGATCGCCTCCGCCGTTTGCCCGCCAGCCAACTGCGGATTCCTCAACTTGAATTGTGAGGGTGGCAAATGCCCCAGATCCAACCCTTCGTGTTCTCCAACGCAGTGCGGCACTTCTGGCGCACGAGACGGGGCCAAGCAAGACGGCAGGCAAAGCGCGCGTCACGGGATGCGGGCCATCGCGGAGCTGTCACTGGCGGCAAACAGATGGACGGTTTCGTCAACACTCTGATAGAGCTAATGGAAGCAGTCGGCGTGCCCCGGGAGCACATATACACCAGGAAACGCGATCTTGTTATCCCCGGTTTCTATCGTGCAACAAAGGAATGGGACATGCTCGTGGTGGCCGAGAACGAATTGCGTGCCGTGCTCGAGTTGAAATCCCAGGTCGGCCCGTCCTTTGGCAACAACCTCAACAATCGCGTCGAGGAAGCTGTCGGGAGCGCTGAGGACATCTGGACGGCTTTTCGCGAGGGGGCGTTCAAGACATCTCGCCCGTGGCTCGGCTACATGTTCATGCTGGAGGACTGCCAGGAGTCGCGGAGCCCCGTCGCCGTTAGCGAGCCACACTTCGACGTGTTCGCTCAGTTCAAGCAAGCTTCCTACGCGCAACGCTACGAGATACTGTGTCGCAAACTCGTACTGGAGCGCAAGTACGATGCCGCGTGTTTCATCCTTTCATCCCCAAGCCTTGCCAACGATACGCAGAACTACACCGAGCCAGCCGAGGATCTCTCAGCTACACGCTTCCTTCGCTCGCTGCTGGGGTGTCTTTCGTCACCGGTTTGAATGCGCCGCCGCTCCATTGTGCCTGTCCTGGCGCTCACGCCTTCTTCATTGCCTCAAGCTGGGCAATGGTCTGTTCGGCGATCTTCGTCTGGCATGTGAACCAGTTTATCCATCGCTGCACAGACTTCTGCTGGTTCTCTTCATCGCTGTAGTACGCTATGCCTTGCTTTGCTCTTTCCACGTTCTCTTCGACATCCAGCGGGATTCTCTTGCTGTCATGTATGACCGCGTCTTCCGGGCATATCGGATGGCATTTCCCACAGCGGACGCAGACAAACTGGTCAATTTCGGCCTTCTCATCAACCAGAGATACTGCATCTACCGGACACTCATCTACACAGATTCCACAGCCAATACATAGTTCCTTATCAACCCACGGCATTTTAGGTACCTCCATTGCAGTTTTCGGCTCAGGCACGGAGCCCTTACCGTAATAGCCTGATATCTACTTGTGTTTCAGCACTCTGTCATACACTTCATATAGCTGCCTCAGGACGCGGGAGATGTCGAAGTGCTCCTCGGCCCGCTTGCGTCCGGCTTTGCGCATTGCCGCCGCCCGTTCCGGATCGCCCAGAAGCTGCAGGATCGCGTCTGCTAGCTGCTCGTCAGCCCCCGCCTCGACCAGCAGACCCGTCACTCCCTCCTCCACGATGTCCAGCGGCCCGCCGGGGCGCGTGGCGACGACCGGCTTGCCTGCCGCCATCGCCTCCACGAGCACGATACCAAA
>JAUWOG010000657.1 GCA_030612305.1 Armatimonadota bacterium
CGCCGTTGCAGGACCCTTTCCGACGGGCTGGCCCGCATCATTCAGAAACGTGTGGCTCAACTTCATGCGGAAGCAAAGCTTCCGCCCCCCACTCTGGGATCAAACTCACAGAATCAAGTGAAACACAGCACTACCCCACGACCTGACCGCTCAGATGCGATACACGACAAGCGATTGGCTCCGCTGCCGGCGGGGCCAATTGCATTTCCGGGCGAGCCATCTTCTCACGGATGCAGGATTGCGCGAGATTGGTGACCAATCTAATGGCCGTTACCTCATGCTCAGAGGAAAGGAATGGCGAATGGCTAAGAAGACGGAGCAGACAAGGTGCGCGATCGTCGGCTATGGGCCGGCGTTCAACATGGGGAAGCATCATGCGGATTTCATCGCTGATACGCCGGGCATGGAGACGGTGGCCGTGTGTGACCCGGTGCCCGAGCGGCTCGTTGCGGCACAGGAAGAACTCCCCGGCATTGCCACGTATGCCAGGCTCGGGGACATGCTGAAGCGCCAGGATTTCGACCTCGCGGTGATCATCACTCCGCACAATACGCACGCGCGACTCGCCGTCCAGTGCCTCAACGCCGGCAAGCACGTCATCGTCGAGAAGCCGATGTGCGTCACGGCGAAGGAGGCCCGGCGCATGCTTGATGCGGCCGAGGAGAACAAGGTGATGCTCTCGGTCTTTCACAACCGCCGCTGGGATGCCGACTATCTGACCATCCGCGAGGCAGTCAGACAGGGACTGATAGGGGAGGTATTCGAGGTTGACTGCTACATGGGGGGCTGGAATCCGCCGCGTAGCTGGTGGCGCGAGGACAAAAAGATATCCGGCGGCGCGTTCTTCGACTGGGGCGCGCACATGCTCGACTGGGTACTCCAGATTGTGGACAGGCCCATCATTGACGTGACCGGCTTCTTTCACAAGCGCGTCTGGCACACAAAGACCAACGCCGACCAGGTGCGCGCGATCATCCGCTTCGAGGGCAACGTGCAGGCCGATGTGACGGTCTCGAGTATCGCGCGGATCAGTCGCTCCAAGTGGCGCATCCTCGGTGACAGGGGCGCCATCGAAAGCCAATGGAGCGGCGACGCGATAACGGTCGTCACCGAACTGAAGGGCCTCGAGACGAAGATGGAGATACCCAACCTGCCCTCTGCACGCGAGGAGTATTACAGGAACATCTCCGCCCACCTGCGCAGGGGAGCGGAGCTCATCTGCAAGGCCGAGGAGTCGGCGCTGACCATCGCGGTGATGGACGCGGCGGAGAAGTCAGCCAGGTCGGGCCGACCTCAGAAGATAGTCCTGTAGCGCGAGCACCGACGGCGCGCAGCACAGAGCCCCCTGGCTGTGAAGGGGGCTTTGTGCACTTGATCCGGACGGACTTGCATTGCAGCGGGTGGCACCCATCGGGAAAACCGGCCTTGATTTCGTCGCCCGCTTGCGATATATTTAGTGGCGGTGGCGGAGAGAACCACCTCTGCGACCGGACACGCAGTCATCAGATACACAGCAATTCTCGCAGATGCAACACGAAGTAGCACACCGGAAGAAGCAGCAACTGATGGCAGAGAAGGGCAGTCCCTCTGTTTCGCTGCCTGCCCGGAGACGCGCAGACCGCCGCCTCTGCCGGTCACGAAAGTGGGCAACCCTATGAGCATGGACACCGTTGTGCAGTGTGTGTGTGGGCATCACGTAGGTCTCAACGAGTTGCTCGCGCATGGATTCGTGATGGTCGGGGAGACCCCCGCTCATGTCTATCTCAGGTACCGCTGCGCCGCCTGCGGCCACGAAGGTGTCGAGCTACTCGACTATGACACATGGAATGCGATGCTGAAGCAGCCCGGCCCGGCCGCCGAAGAGGTAAGTGCGCTCGTGGGACTAGGCCCGATAGGGGCCAGAGAGATGCTGGAGTTCGCCGGGCAACTGGCGCTGGTAACCGACGACCACTTCGCCGAACTCTACAGCATCTGAGCCCAGCCGCCTCGCAAGCCGGCGCGACCTGCAAAGCCACCCGCAGAGGGGTGGCTTTTGTGCTGTCTGAAGTCGGCGCGTCCATCATGGCTTCGGGAACGCCGGCAGGATGTCCTCCGCCTCGAAGACAGCGATCTCCTTCCCGTCCTGGAGGATGCGAAGACGATCGGCCACCTGGGGCGGCCCCTCGCGCAGGACCAGCGCCAGAATATGCTGCCCGCTCC
>JAUWOG010000206.1 GCA_030612305.1 Armatimonadota bacterium
CCGCTCCTCGCCCACTACGGCGTCAAGCTCCTCTCAGACGTGGCTGACGCAGGTGTTGGCCGAACGGTGGCGAAAATACTACCATCCCGCTCCCGACATAGTGTTGGGGAGACTTCCGCAACAGTCGCGAGGAGGAAGCACAATGCCGGCGCAAAACATCTTTCTGGCAGCTTCAATCATGGTGGTGTTGAGTTGTGTCAATGGTTTTGCTGATGGGGTTATCATGCCGGCCGACGAGCCGCTGATGGACTGGTCGTCGTGGGAAAAGTACCGCAGCACGGTAGAGCACCCGGCAGGCTACATCAACACCCGGGACCTGGAGAATGCCCGCGAGAACATCAAGCGCTATCAATGGGCGAAGGAGTATGCGGACGGGGTCGAAGCCAGGGCGGGGGCGCACCTGGACAAGTTCACTCCCGAGTTCCTCGAGCAGATGATACCGGCCAACTCCGTGCAGCGGTGCTTCCAGTGTCCGGCCTGTCGCGACAAGGACCTGCCACGACATCCGGGTGGCGCCTGGACCTGGTCGGTCGCCGATCCCGAGCACATCAAGTGCCGGCTCTGCGGCACCGTTTTCCCCAATGATGAATACCCCGAGACAATCGTGCTGGAGTGCAAGTCGGAGGCCGGCAAGGGCCAGAAGTTCAGCTACTACGGCGGCGAGCCCTTCAAGCAGTGGGGGTATGCTCATTGCCGCCCCAGCTTCTCGGGCATGGTCAGGTACTTCAAGGTCAGGTGGGCCAGGGCCAGGGCATACGACTTTGCCCTCGCCTACGCACTGACCCAGAAGCCGGAGTATGCCGAAGTCACGCGCAAGATACTTCTCCGCTTCGCCGAGGTGTATCCCCACTGGCTGCTGGTTTCCGACTATGGCGAGGTCGCGGATATGGACCCCCACATCGCGGCGCTCAACCTCGACCACCTCCCCGAAGATGAGCTCGTCTATCCGCCGAACAAGCCGGACCGCAAGCTCTACGCCGGCTATTGGCAGAGCGGCAAGACCGGCGGGGGCGCGGATGCCCAGGGCGGCTTCGCCCAGGTGATGCTGCAGACCTATGAACTGCCCTGCATTGCCACGAGAGCTGATGGGACGCCGGTGTACACTGACGAGGAGCGCATCAAGATCGAGCGCGACCTGATTCTCGAAAGCTGCATTCACCTCTACGGGTACAAGTCCATCAACAACAAGTCGGTCAGCGGGCGGAAAGCCGTTGGCATGGTCGGCGTCGCGCTTGCCCTCCCCGGCTTTGTCCGTTTCGGCCTCGAAGGCTGGAAGCTGACGATGGATGACTGGTTTCTGGCCGACGGCTGCACGCCGGAGTCACCCGGCTATGCCATGATGAGCCTTGGGGGGATACACTCGCTCGCGCAGGCGATGCGCGACTACTCCGACCCGCCGGGCGATGTGGATGCCGACGGGAAGCGGCTGGACAATCTCAACCTCTACGAAGGCAAGTACAAGCTGGTCTGGCGGCGGATGTTTGAGGGCCTGCAGGGGAATCTGCGCTACCCGCCGTATGCAGATGCGTTGCGCACCGGGAGTCTGGGGGTACGCTTTTCCGAGCTTCTGGCGGCCAACTATCCTGACAACGCTCAGTACCTGGCGCTGCTGAAGGGCTACGCTGGAGACGATCTGGTCAAATGCCACAGGGAGACTGCGCTGTTCTTCCGTGAGCCGGGTCTGGAGGAGAAGGAAACGCCGCCGCTGCGTTTTGACGACAACCTCTTCCCGATTCTCTGCCGGGGCCAACTCCGCAGCGGCGAGCACGGGCGCAAGTCCCTCGCACTGCTCAGTGCCACGCACTGGGGCGGACATCACCACGGCGACAGCCTGAACCTCTACTACTGGAAGGACAACCAGGAGCTCCTCACTGACCTCGGCTATCTGTGGGACCATCCGATGAGCAGGATGACCAACCGCACCTTTGCCCACAACACCGGCATGGTGGACCTCGCCGGCCAGAAGGGCAAGGGCCGAGGCGGATATTTCCACCTGTTCCATACCGCCGACAGAGTAAAGATCATGGAAGCCTCATCACACGCGTACGACAAGGCCGATGTCTATCGCCGCACCGTCGTCCAGATTGACCACGCGCCGGACAATTCGTATCTCCTCGACATCTTCCGCCTGCGCGCCGATGGCTCTCGCGACCTGGTCTATCACGGCCCGAACAGCGATTGCAAGCTATCAGGCATAGACTTGCAGGAAGGCAAAATTGCGGCTGAAGACAAAGAAATCCGCTTCGGCTTGCGTTTCCAGTTGGGGGGCCTCACTGACGAGATATTCGTTGATGATGTCAGCATCAAGCTCACCGACGGTACCGAGGCAGCCGTCAATCCATCAGTCACCGAGATGAACGAGAAGACAGGCAAGCCGCTGGGCTGGAATCACTATTCCGGTGACGCCGGCGCTGAATGGGGCGCAGCTTCACCGGGCCGCACTGATGACCGCTGCGCGCATCTGAAGGTGACGGGGAAGCCGAAGAAGCGAGTGAATCAGGCGCTGATACACGGCGATACCAAGGGCTACACGGGGACCGGTGCCCTCCAAATGCGGCAGGGCAGCAAGGGCAAGGTCAGCTTCTGGCTGCGTGGCAAGGCGGCCGCCTGCAATGTCGGCTTCGTGATGTGGCCCAATGACCCGACAAGCTCCGCCGACCGCCACTACGTCCCCCTGGCCTCCGTTCCCGCAACCGAGGACTGGGTCCAGCACACCCTTGACTTCTCCTTCGCTGCAACCCAGAGGATGGACCTGGAGAACATCAGGTCCGCACACAGCCCCGACGCGTGGAGCGCCAAATGGCAGGTGGCCGAGGACATGCAGCTCTCGGCGTACCATTGCGGGCAGAAGGGCGAGCTCACCTACATCGGCGACGGCTGGGGCCAGCGCGATTACCGCAACAGCGACCTCGATGTCACCGTCCCCTACATCATCCGCTGCCACAAACCCGATGCAGGCATCTCGACATTCGTCACCGTATATGAAGGCCACAAGCCCGACACAGGCCTGGTGAAATCGGCGCTCCGCCTGCCCGTGCCCGAGCAACTCGCCGACAGCGTCGTAGCCATCGCCATCGAGACCACGCTCGGCACAGACCTCATCATCAGCCAACTCAGGCCCGCCGAAATCGAACTCGACACACCTCTGGGCAAGATCCACACAGACGCCGCAGTCGCCGTCATAAGCTCTCGTGGCGCAGCGCCATCGTTCGCCGCTATCGCCGAGGGAGCCACGCTGCTGCTGAATGGGGAGCAGCCGCCAATGGAAGAATTGCAGCCGGACCCGGCGCTTGAGGAACAGGCGAGTGCGGGCCGTGGTGCTGCCTCTCCAGCGGAGCCGTGGACCAAGCCGATGTGGGTGATTCATCGCGGCGGCGAAGACGGCGTGCCGGAGAACACGATGGCGGCGATTCAGCACTCCGTGGAACTCGGGGCCGAGTATATCGAGATTGACCTCTACGCCACCGCAGACGGCAAGATAGTGCTCCTCCATGATGATATCCTCGAGCGCACCACGACGGGCACCGGCAAGCTGTCTGAGCACATCTGGGAGCAAATCAAAGACCTCGACGCCGGCTCGTGGAAGGACCCCAAATTCAGCGAGGCCCGGATACCGCTGCTGTCAGAGGTACTGGCGTACTGCAAGGAGCACAAGGTGAAGATCGTCCTGGACATCAAGGACCCGAACGCCGCAGGCGCGAAGCTCTACGAACTCCTGGAACAGTACGACATGGTTGAGGACTCCCGGGTCTATATGGCCGCGGCAGCGGGCCGCTCGCCTGTGAAGGAGCAGCTCGACCCGCGCCTGGTGCGGTTCCCGGGCAGCCTGGTGCAGCCCTGGGGCAAGACATCCGCTACCGAAAAAATGCAGCAGGCACTGGACAATGAGAAGTCCATGGGGGCGCTGCTGCGGTCGTACCAGCCGGTACTGGACTTCTACGGGAAGTAGAGCTGAGCGCCTCGAAGGCCGCCTGCCGGAGTACGCTGGGAGGGCCGGCTCAAGATGGCCGGCGCGCCTGCCGGCGCACGGTCCGAATCGCCTGCACTCGTGCAGGGCGGCAAGCAGCCGCCGCAGCCGGCCGCCGCCTGGCGGGACGGCAAGGTCTTTCTGCTCAGCCCGAAAGCAGAGCTTGTCGCGTCCTTGGATGCCGGCGCCCGGCCACAAGAGAGCACTACTGCCGACCTCGACGGCGCCGCCTCCGAACAGATCCTCCCGGCGACCGCCGGCCCGAATCGCCTGCACGCAATCGCCGCAAAATGACCTCACAAAAGCCTGTGGATTGGCGAGTCCGGCAGGCTGGAACCTGCCGCAGGTATGTGGGAATATGGTATGCGAGCGACTCCGCACGCTCCTGGGGTCAAATCAGACCATAGCGACATTCTACGGATCACTCGGGCACACCCTTCGGCGCGACCCCAATAGTCAGAAAACGCTGTTTCTGTGGGCTGGTGAGGAATGAGCCCCGTTTGAGCTCCCGCCTGAAAGAGCCTGCGTGGGCCGGCGAGCCCCTGTGCCAGAAGAGGCATATCCAGCCAGCCGCCGCCGACCCTCTGAGCCTGTTGGGCTGGTGTGCTCCCGAGCCTCAGGGGGTGTCGCAGTCGCCCTTAAGCCCTGTCTCCGGGGGTCAATTGCAACGCTTTGAGGCTGCGTATCGCGCTGTCAGGCCTATCTACGTGGCTTCTGAGCGCTCGGGGGCGCTTTTCGCGCGCGATATTGAGTGTGATGACGTTGACTCGTTTAATACCACCACGATGCCAAGGCCTTCCGGGGCCGATGTTCCCTCAGCAGTCCTGCACTATTACAATATCATCCCGTGCCAACCGTCAGCCGACCGGAGCCTTCGCCGACCGATACTTTGCCCATATTGTCACATGATGCGGCGACACGACCGCCCGTCGGCTGGCAATTTCGCATCTTGTCGCTCGCAGGTGCCGGCGGCCGAGCGTCGAGACGCCTCCCCCGGCTGCATCGGAATCCAGCTCTGCACATCAAGGGGATTCTGCACCGGCTCATGGAAGCCGTGCGCCGGCATCTATGAACCAACGGCTATCCGAAATACGCGGAGGGGGCAGAGGGGGCTGCGAGCAGGAGCATCACGATTCCCCAGGCCCAGGCAGTTGTCCGAGGGACAGCCCCGGAGAGGACAGCATGGAGAGCGGGCGGCAGCAGCCATATCATCCAGGACAGCGCAATCAGCGCAAGGGTGGCGGCACGCAATAGGGATTCACCGTGGGCTATCATGCGGCAAGCGTC
>JAUWOG010000401.1 GCA_030612305.1 Armatimonadota bacterium
ATCCCCCTGACACGCAGTGGCCACAGCCTAACGATTGACGCCTCGGACCTTAACGGGAACGCGGCCAAGACGGCGGTGAGCAATTTCCGGGTGTCAGCCCCCTCGATAGACGCCGGCCTGCACCTCATCAGCCTGCCTTACCCGCGACTGGGTCAGACTGTCGGCAACATTACGATTACGCCCGCGGAGCTGTTCGGCATTCCCTACGATCAAGTGGCAATGGTGCGCTGGGTGCCGACCGACGAGCGCCAGAGCAAGTACCACATCTATCCGGACGAGTATGCCGGCTTCAACCCCCCGGACGCGCGCGGCGACAATGCCATCGTCAGCCAGCCGCCCGTCGGCCTCGGCTATTTCATACGGCTGCCCAAGCAGTGTACTCTGGCAACCGATGAACTCGATATGCTGAGGGATGAAGAGACATACGACATCAGGCTCATCTATGGCAACGCCCAGCCCCGCGGCTGGAACCTCATCGGCAACCCTTACAGGTCAATTGTTGACTGGGGTACTGTAGGCTTCATCGCCGATGGGCAGCGTTATGACTTGCGCGAGGCCATGTCGGAGGACGTAGGCATTACCGAGGGCGTGCTCTTCGACTTTGTTTCGACCGCCACAGGTGGCTACTATCAGTTCTCTTCCGACCCCGCCGAAGACGTCATGGAATTCATGCGCGGCTACTGGGTGCACGTACTGCGGGACGCCACTCTGGTGGTTTACAACCCCTCGGTAGGCACCGTGGGCGTTGATCGTCCGCGCCGCGTGCGAGCGTGCCAGGCCCCGACGGATGACCAGTGGACACTCCAGTTATCGGCGTCCAGCGGCCCGTACCTCGACCCGGTCAACTACATCGGTGTGCATCCTGAAGCAACCGATGGCTACGACATCGGCCTTGATCTCGGCGAGCCGCCGCCGCTGCTGCCGGGCGTGGCACTCTACATGCCGCAGCCGCGTTGGGGCAGTCGCTCGGGCCACTATGTCCGGGATGTCCGCAGCAGCCTGAGCGAGTGCCAGGAGTGGGATGTCGAGGTCGCCTGCGCGGCGCCAAACGCTCCGGTTTATCTGAGCTGGGCCAATCTCAACAGCACCGTGCCCCAGGATGTCCGCCTGACTCTGCGCGACGTGGACGCCGGCCGTGACGTCTATATGCGGACGACAAATGGCTATGCCTTCCGCACGGATGACGGCCCTGAGATACGACATTTCAAGATACTTGCTGAGACCCGACGCGTAGGAAGTCTGGCCGTCTCGGGTCTGACCACGGCGGCCACACGCGGTGGTGAGGTCACCATCACCTACACTCTGACGCGTGCCGCCGGCGTGAGCGCCGACATCCGCAATATCGCAGGCAGACCCATCGCACGTCTCGCCCCCGTCGAAGCTGCCGGCGGCGTCGTCCAGACGCTGTCGTGGAACGGTCGCAACGATTCCGGCGCGAGTGTTCCCAACGGCAAGTACCTCGTGCGGCTGACAGCCAGCACGCCAGAAGGCCAGACCGTACAGGCAATCGCACTCGTGGACAAACTAAGATAAGCACTGGCCTTCGAGAGGAGCTGAGGTTGCGTGGCACCTCAAACCAGATCTGACCGAGATGAGGTTGGCGGCCTACTACCACGGCGAATGTTACTGCTGTGGGTAGTATGCTTGGGCGTTCTTGCCACGCCGCCGGCTCTGTGCCAAATCGAGCACAGCGTATCGGTGACGCATCCCGGCGGCCTGACGCGGCTCGTCATGGAATACCCCGAATTGATACTCACCGCGGATGCAACAACCACCGCTCCCGCTGAGTACATCTATCGCCCGGCCGGACGCTACCAACTCTGGACCGGACCCACGGGACCCATTGGCGGTGACCCCACACGAGTCGGCGATGAAGACCGCAACATCGCCAGTGTCATCCAGGGCGGCACCTGGGCGGCCCAACTCAGCAGCAGGACCACAATCGCCATTGATCCCGAAATCGTTGCTGACGACGATAATCTGGGCTATTTCTACGACATCCATGACCTCATGGCCCAACAGGATGACGGGCCGCTGGGTACTCTCACCAATTTCTGGACCGCCAACCCCTCAGTCGGTACCAGGGACATCGTCGGAACCTACCGTCTGCCGGCCGGATTCGATGAAGATGATGACGACATCGTCACCGCGTGGATTGAAGTGCGCCAGGCGCTCACCCTCATCGGCGACACATTGCAGGTCGAGAATATCGTCTATAACACCAGTGGGACGAGACACCGAATCGGTATGCGAGTCGTTTTCGACGGCACCTTCGGCACGGCGTCCATCTGGGACGGGCAGGCAATCATCCTGCCCGATGGCAGCATCATTACCACCGAGACGGAGCTGCCGGGCCGCACTGCAGGCGGCCAGTTGCTTCCGGATACGTGGGTAACCTACGACGACCCGATGAACCCCAACGTTGCCATTCGCGGGGTGATAAACGCTGCTGATGTGCTCGATGCCGGAGCGGCCGGCTTCAGTGCCGGACTCCCTGACTCCGTGGCCTGGGGCCAGATGCGAAACATCGGCCTCACCAACCAGTACTACTACACACCCAACCAGCAGACACCACTCACCAACGAAGACTGGGGCTATGCGGTCAAGTGGGAGCCCGTCGAGCTTTCCCCGGGCCACTCCTGCCGTTTCGTGACATACTTTGGCGTAGGCAACTCCACTCCTGACTATGAGCGGCCCTATGCACTGATGACATACGCCCCGTTCTCACTGCTGCAGCAGCAGGGCGACGATCCCTCGACACCGGATGTGGTCGAGGACTACTACCTGACTGACCCCCAGGGCAACTCTCCCTTCCCGATCGCCGCCTACATGGACAACTTCGGCAGCGAACCGATGCTGGATGCCAGCGTTCGCATCCGGCTGCCGATGGGGCTCGAGCTGGCTCCGGGCGAGAGCCTCACGAAATCCGTCGGCGTCATCAAGCGCAACGAACTCAGGTGGGCGACATGGCTGCTGCGAGCCACTGCCGCACGCCCAGGACGCTATGTGATTAAGTTCACCGGCCCCCGTGGCAAGGTGCTCGAGCGCTCGATAAACATCCCGGCGCTCCCGATTCTCAACCCCCTTGAATCACTACGCGGACTCGAAATGGTCTCCATCCCCTTCGAATTCAACAACACGGATGCCGAATGGGTCTTCCAGGACCTCGGTAGCCTCCAACCGGGAGGCAACGCGACCATCGTCCGCTGGGACCCCGGCACTGGCGAGTACCGCTGGTTCCCGCACCCCTCGACGACGACTATCGAGCCCGGCATTGGGTTCTGGCTGCTCAACCTCACCCGCGAGGCAGTCAAGCTCCCTCCGGATGCGACGCCGGTGGACGCGCAACGCGCCCACAGTGTTCGCATTCCGCCCGGATGGAACCAGATTGGCAATCCGTTCGCCACAGCGATCCGCCTCGACCAGGTGCGTGTCATCGGCCCGGCCGGCGGCGAGTGGTCAATGCTGGAGGCATACAACCGGCTGCTTCTCGTGCCTACCGTGTTCGAGTATAACGCCGCCGCTAACGACTACGACTGGGCCGTAAACCTGTCCGACGCTCAGATGGATCCCTACAAGGGCTACTGGATACTGTGCTATGAAGACGTCACCCTCCAGTTCCCGCCGCCGAGTCTATTCTCACCGGCGGCTGTTGAAGATGTCGCGGTGGCTGCTGCCGATGATGATGACTGGGCCGTCGAACTCACCGTGCGCTCAGGTCGTC
>JAUWOG010000128.1 GCA_030612305.1 Armatimonadota bacterium
AGGTCCTCAATGGCTCGCTTGATGTCAATCTTCGTGGCACCCGGATGCACCTTGCTCGCCCCATACAACTCCGGGACAATATCCAGAATGATCGTACCGTCGCGCTTCTGGAAACTCACCGGGCACCACGGACCGTCTCCGGCCTTCCGATATGCCACGATATCCTGCCCCAGGTCGGCCGCCGAGACCGCCACCTGCGCTGGAAGATGGCTACTCGTGCTGATTATCCTCTCCCCGTGTCCCACACCTGCACACAGTAGTCCCACCAGGCACAGGGCACCTGCGCATCTGAGTATTCGCATCATCCGGTTCTCCCTCATCAGGGCTCTTTCTCAGCGCGCCTCTATTTCGACCACCCACATGATGTCCGGTCGGTTCGGAGGCCCGCCGCCGCTCGCCTGCAGCACTCGGAACTTGCTCACCTCCACCGGCTCAAACCGCAACGTCGTCGACTCATGCATCGGATGGCCCTTTTCCGGCGACTCAGCCACTGTCCGCCACCCGCCGTCCGCCGGCACTTGCACCGCCAGCTTCTGGCTCGTGTTCTCTGACCCGCCGTAGGACGCCCAGTAGATCGTCACTTCCTTCAGCTTCCTCGCCTCCGCCAGCGTCACCTCGAGCCAGTGTTCGCCGGGCACTTCCGCCGAGGCCCACGAAACATCATTCTGGCAGTGCGCCCCGATCACTCTCTTGATCCCGTCATTCAGCGCATCGAGCATCTCATAGTTGGGGAACGCGCTGTCGGCTTTCATCTTGATATCAGCCAGCGATTTCAGCAGGAAATTCGTCGTGTCAACGTAGTCAAACGCCACCACGACTTTCACCTCGTTCGCTTGCGGCGAGACATCGGCCATGCTGATGACTGCCTTATGACTACCGTACTCGATACTCCCCATGTCCAGCTTGATCGTCGCCTTCCTCGGGTCGGCGGAGTCCACACTCAGCGCCTCCTCCGCCATGCGGCTCTCATCGAAATAGGCCCTGACCGATGTCAGATCCAGCGCATTCTCTCCATCCGCCACACCGATGAGGATGCTCGCCGGAGCCTTGTTCGACGCCCCGAGATGCACGCGTGCCTCCGCCCTCAGAGGCTTCCCATCAATCTTCAGCCCCGTCAGCGCCGGTGCTTTCTCGTCGTAGATATCCAGACCTGCCGGCGGATTTATCAGCAGCATGATCTCCGACCCGCCCAGCTCTCCGGGTTTGAGATGAAATATGATTCGCTCACCATCCAGTTCATACTCTGCCGGCTGCCACGGCCTCGACCCAGCCCTGATGAACACTTTCAACGGCACGCTCTGTCCCGTCGCAGGCACTACCAGCTGCGCCGACACGTTGCAGATCGCCCGCACCGTAGTCCCATACGACACTGCGCTGACACTCACTGCTGCAATAAGCATTACTACCGTCATGACTCCCAGTTTCCGCATTTCGAACCATCCTTTCACCTTCAGCACTTGCGCTCAGCACGGTATGATTCCAGATGCGCCCCTTCTTCACCTCCCCGTCACGCGTGGAGTTTGGCGCAGGCCGAGACACACATTCATGAGTAATCCGGGTTAGGCCTCGGACGCTCTAAGCTCGTGTTCACTGCCCTGAAGGGTAAGCCCCTGGCCGGCAGCTACCCACGTGAATTGGCGGCGCGTAAGGGCAGAGATGCGGGCATGGTTTGGCGGGCGTTGCCAGAAGAACAGCGGGCGGCTCTCGGGGGCCTGACCAAACCAGAGGATACGCAATATGAGCGACAGACGGTTAGAGCTTGAGCCAGTCCCCGCGCCGGCACGAGCACGTCAGCGGCCACACCGCCCGGACTAGCTCTGCGATACCCGCAACCCTTCTCTGTCAACGGTGTAGGGGATGTGTTCAGCGCCCATTTCTTCGAGGGTCGAGATCACTGATTGCTGGACCCCAGGCTCGCAGAACACACTAATGCAGCCACCGCCGCCGGCACCACACACCCGGGAGGCCAGAGCGCCGTTGGCCTTCGCCGCGGCCATCAGCTCCTCGATGCGGTCGGTGCTGACGCCTTCGGCCAGGCGCTTGCGGTTCTCCCACTCCTCATTGAGCAACTCGGCGAAAGCATCCAGGTCTGCATTGATGAAAGCCTCCCGCATTGCCAAAGCCGTGCGCTTGATGGCCTTCATGCTTTCCACAGCCGTCTCGACCCCGTCTATGTACATCTTGAGCATGTCCCAGTTGGTGGCACCGGAAAACCGCCCCTCCCCGGTGAAGAACAGAAGCAGCCGCTGCTCCAGTTGGTCAAGTAGCTCATCATTGTGTGAGAGGCTTTCAACCCGATCGCCGCCGACATCAAACCAGATGGCGTTGAGGCCGCCGAAGATAGCCGAGTAGTAGTCCTGCTTGCCGGTGGGGATGCGGATCGCCTGGGCTTCCAGGTCCGCGCCGTAGCGGGCCAGGTCCATATCGGAGGTATTGGCGCCATTGAGGGAACGCAGGCCGCCGCTGAGGGCGATCAAAAGCGATGAGGAAGCGCCCAGGCCGGAGCCTTGGGGAGCGTCGTTTCGAGTATAAACATCGAGCCCGCACTGAGGCTTATAGAACTTGACAACGCGCACCAGCAGGTCGAGGTCTCCATTCAATGGCAGTTCGTCCACGCTCGGCGCCTGCACGGAGGCGCCGGTGCAGTGGGAAGTGATGCGAAGCTGCTGATCCTCGCGGGCATGCAGACGCACGTGGCTATGGACAGATATGGCCAGGTTGACGGTCAGACCGCCCTCCTCGAATAGATACAGCGGGAAGATATCAAGGGTGCCTCCCGCAAGGTCTATACGCGATGGCGCTGTCGCCTCAATTGCCATGTTGCCTCCACTCCAGACAGCACGCAGGTTGCCTCACCGACATGCCCCATCTGGCTCTTGCTTGTCCTTGTATTCTTCCAGTCTGTGCCTGCTACGCGTGGTATTCTCCGCTCGATAGACTAATACCTCTCAGTTCTTAACCACTCAGAACTCTTCATGGATAATCCGGACTAAGCGAACGCATGGCGTCCGCACGCCATCAGTGCTAAAATACATCTGCGCGCACCGCACATCTCACCATACCGCGGAGTCGTTTCACATGGACTACAAGCTTGACACCTGGCCGACGTACGCAGAGCACGAATGGTGGCGACAGTGGGCAATCCATCATGCCGGCGAGTTCTCGCTGCTCGCACACTGGCGCCACGACCCCGACGAATGGCAGACGCTCCTGCGCGAGAAGCTGACCGATCTCCTCGGCCTTCAGCACACAGAGCGCCCCATCGAAATCCAGCTCCTCGGCCGGAAGGACTCCCACAGCTTCAGCATCCAGAAGCTAGCCTTCCCCGCAGACGACGGCATTCTCATCCCTGCGTATGTCTGCGTGCCACACGACAACGAGACGCCCCTTCCTGCGGTGGTCCTGAGCCATGACGCAGACAGCTCGAAGGAGGCGATGGTGGGCCTGCTTGCCGAGGGCGACCCGGAGGCTGCCGCCGGTGCTCGGCTGGCAGCGGCTGGATACGTCGTCTGCTGCCTCGATCGCCGCGGATTTGGCGAAAGGCCCCGCGAGGACTACTCCTCCGACATCTCCGACTGGGCCGGCAGGCCCGAGGTCGCCGCTGATGCCGCAGACCTGCGCGCATCATGCGACATGCTCGCTCAGAGACCGGATGTAGAGAGCCGGCGCATCGGCATCACCGGCATCGGCAGGGGAGTTCCCGCGGCGCTCTACGCCGCCATCCTCCACTCGGGGTTCTACGCCATCGCTCTCTGCGGCTACCTGAGTCGTTACCACGCGCTGCCTCTCGTCGCTGACCGGGGCCGGCGGGCCGCCTTGCAGGAGCTGTTTGCAGGCACGCTTCCCGCCGGCCTGCTCGCTTACGCTGATTTCGAGGACCTCGCATGTCTGCTTTCGCCCCGGCCGCTTTGTCTCTACCAGCGCCACGAGCCCGCCCTCCCATTGGAACCTGCAACCGACGCCGCCCGTCGTATCACCGAGGGCTACGCTCTCATGTGCGAGAAGATCAAGCTCACCGTCGAAATATCCGAGCAGCACACGGACTACCCGGGACGCACGGTGATGGATTTCCTCGACGACTGGCTGAAGTTGCCGGTGCCTGCCCAGCCGCCTCCGCAGGATTGACCGCGACTGGCGTGTGGGGTATCCTGTCTAACACATTGACACGCACCTTCTCGACGCTTCTGTCTTGCCGCCATTCGCCGTTCCCGTTCGCCGTCTCCGACCTGCCCCACACAATCGCTCCAGGAGTTGAATGACAAATGACACACGCACCAGCCAGGACCAGACTCGGCCAGGCACTCACCAGCATCATCTTCATCGCCCTGCTCACCGGCTGTGGGGGCGCCCTCCTTGGGCTCGTCTTCCAACTGCTGGCCGCCGGGGCCATCGTCGGCAACATTGACCGCCTCATTGACCAGTTCGACAAGGACCCATGGGAGTACCAGGCCTTCCTTGACGGCTATTCCCTCGGCCAGCGACCCGACAACAGCGGCAACCTCGACCTCCGCGGACTCCCTGCCGGCATGCACCTCATGTCCGTCATAGACAACGTGTACCGCACTGGTTTCCACAAGGTCGTAGAGATCAGCACGGGCGATGCCCAACTCCCCCTTGGCGACATCAACCCCATTGAGGGCGTCGCCATCAGGGGCAAGGTTGAGCGCCAGACGGCCGGTGCCGGCCGTGTCGTCGTACCCAACACACTCGTCGTCGCCATCTTCAACGGTGCCCAGATGCTGCGCGCGGATGGCGGCGCGACCATCCCCATCCGGCCTCCGGATGACGTCGCTTACGTGATGGCATACACCGACGCCCTCGGCAGTTATGCTCTCGGCCCTTGCATTTCCGGCCCGTGGCTCGTTACGACCGTCGTGCCCGGCTACCACGCCGATGCGCGAGTCGTCGCCGTCAACCGTCCCAATGACAGTGTCAACCAGGACCTCTACCTGCCCGACAACCCCCTTGCCTTATCAGCCAGGGTCAGCGGCTCCGTCATACAGACTGGCGCAGGCGGCCTTGACGCGGCACTCGTCTATACCGACCTCGTCACCGCTCACAGAGTCCAGCCGACTGCTGCTCGCGCCGCCGAGATCGAGGCCGACGCCGGCTTCGCTCTCATCAACGGATCGTGGTTCGCATGGTCGCTCCTCGGCACGGTCACTGACCAGGCCGGGGCCTACACCATGCGCACTGGAACCGGGCTTCAGACACTCAACGCTTTCAAGTACCGTTACCAGGGCAAACAGGGCACGATCACTCTCCAGGCCGACGATAACCTCAACACTGACTTCGACCTGCCCAGAGCCTGGTAGCCCTCCCCGGGGAGGAATTTCCATTGCTGGCCGGCTTTCACATCGCTGACATCACGCCGCCGCTCGGCGTCCATCTCGCGGGCCATTTCGTGCATCGCCCCGCCGATGAAATCCACGATCCCATCACCGCCCGCGCACTCGTCCTTGATGATGGGAGCACGCGAGTGGCGCTCGTCGGCACTGACCTCGTCGGCATCCCTGAGCAACTCGTCGCCGAGACGCGCGCCCTCATCACAGACCAGACCGGCATCCCACCCGAAGCCACCATGATATGGGCGACTCACACACACGCCGGCCCTGAGCTTGGGGACCTCCGACGGTCTCCCCAGGACCCCCGGTACAACAAGCTCCTGCCCAGGATGCTCGCCGGAGCCGTCGTCGCAGCCTCGCACAGCACCCGGGACATCACCGCTCGCCTTGCCATGGGCACCGAAGACCGCATCTCCTTCAATCGCCGCTACCGCATGAGAGACGGAACCATCCAGACAAATCCCGGCGTCGGCAATCCCGCTGTCGCCGCGGTTGACGGCCCGATTGACCCTGATGTCGGCGTCCTGCTCCTCGACTGCGACGGGAGGAGCGCCGCCGCACTGGTCAATTTCGCCTGTCACCTTGACGTCATCGGCTCCGGCAATCACAGCTACTCCGCCGACTTCCCTCACTTCATGCACGAGGCGCTCGGGGCCGTCTATGGGCCTGATTTCCACAGCATCTTCGCCAACGGTGCCTGCGGCAATCTCAACCACATCAACGTCTTCGCCACCAGGCGACAGGGCGGCTTCGACCATGCTCGGCTCATGGGCCGCACACTCGCCGGCGAGGTCCTCAAGGCCGATTTCATCGCCGAGCCCATCGAGCTGACCCCCATCTCCTGCACCGCCGAGAGGGTCGAGCTAAAGCTCCGCAGCTTCTCCGACGAGGAGATCGCCGGGTTCCGCAGCGATCTCGACGACCCCGAGTTCGCCTCGTCCCGCATGTCTTCGGGGAACTTCGCGAGGGGCCGCGCCGAGAGAGCCCTTGCCATTGTCGCCTCCGGCATCACTTCACAGCGCGTCGAGGTCCAGGTCATCAGGCTCGGCGACTTGGCGCTCATCGCCATCCCCGGCGAGTACTTCGTCGAGTTTGGCGTTGAGCTGAAGGAGCGCAGCCCGGCCGCGGCCACATTCGTCATCGAGTTAGCCAACGGCTCGATTGGCTACATCCCGACGAGGGCTGCCTTCGAGGGTGGCGCTTACGAGGGTTCGAGCGCCCGCTTCGACGCCGCTGCCGGCGAGACGCTTGCTGCTGCCGCCCTCCGCATCCTGGCCTCCACCCCCTGACGCCATTCCCCCGCCTCCTCGCGCGCCGGCCGTTGCCTCTGCCCTTTGCCTTTGCCGTTTGCCGTTCCCTCTCCCACTGGGAGAGGGTGCCCGAAGGGCGGGTGAGGGGCCGT
>JAUWOG010000203.1 GCA_030612305.1 Armatimonadota bacterium
TGCCATTGGCGTGCCAGCCGTTGCCGTCCGCCGTCCCCTCTCCCCCCGGGAGCGGGGCATCAAAGGGGTGCGGGGCCTTTGCCGTGTGCCTTCCGGCCTACGACTCGTATTGGGCAATGGCGCGGACTCGGGTGCAGCCCAGCGCGAGCTGTCTATGAGCGGTTGCAAGGGGAGGCAGGCCAAAGCTATGCCAAGCGAGAATAGTGGGCTGAAGGCGGGGAGTGGTGGCGCCAGTCAGACAAGGAGGGGCGAAGAGATGAGAATAGTCAAGCATGGTGGACACAGGCTCTTTGAGCAGGATCGCGAGACCGCAGACTATGTAGGCGAGATGCTCAAGGACCTCGAAGAGAACAGGATGGATGCGGTGCGCAAGTACTCGACGAGGTTCGATGAGTGGGACCCGCCGAGCTTTGAGCTTGCGGAGCACGAGATAGAGACCGCCATCGCGCAGCTTTCGCAACAGGCCATCGAGGACACGGATTACTGTCAGGCCAATGTGCGGGAGTTCGCGAAAGCACAACTCGCGACACTGCTGCCGCTGGAGACGGAGATCAGGCCGGGCGTCATTCTCGGTCATAAGCACATCCCGGTGAATCGCGTGGGGAGCTACATACCCGGTGGCAGATACCCGATGTTCGGCTCGGCACAGATGAGCATCATTCCGGCGAAGGTGGCCGGAGTGAAGACGGTTGTCGCCTGTACGCCGCCGGTGAAGGGCCAGGGCTACTACCCGGCGACGATCAACGCGATGGCGAAGGCCGGAGCCGACAGGATCTTCGTACTCGGCGGAGTGCCGGCGATGGCGCTGATGGCGTTCGGCCTCGAGGATGTCGAGCCAGTGGATGTGCTATGCGGAGCCGGCAACAAGTATGTGGCTGAGGCGAAACGGCAGCTTTTCGGCCGCTGCGGGATAGACATTCTGGCCGGTCCGACGGAGATCCTGGTGATTGCCGACGATGATGCGGACGCGGCGCTGGTGGCCTGCGATCTGCTCGGCCAGGCGGAGCATGATCCCGACAGCGGCGTCTGTCTCATCTGCCTCAGTGAGGACTTCGCCGAGAGCACGATAGCTGAGGTCGAGAAGCAGTTAGAGCACCTGCCGACGAGGGATGTCGCGAGTGTGTCGTGGGCGAATAACGGGATAGTGTATGTTGCGGAGAGCGCGGAGGAGGCTGTGGCGCTGAGTGATGAGTATGCGCCGGAGCACCTGGAGCTTCATGTCGGCGACACGGATTACTTCTTCGCGAAGCTGACGAATTACGGGTCGCTGTTCATCGGTGAGGAGACGACGGTGGCGTATGGGGATAAGTCCATCGGGACGAATCATATCCTGCCGACGAGCCGCGCGGCGCGATACACCGGCGGCGTGTGGGTAGGCAAGTTCCTCAAGACGTGCACGTATCAGCGGATGACTGCGGCGGCGTCGCGGGAGATCGCCGCTGTCACTGAGCGGCAATGCAACCTGGAGAATATGCTGGCCCATGCGGTGACTGCGAGGGTGAGAATCGAGCGCTACGGCGACCAGTAGGCAACGCCGGGAGGGGAGCAGGATGATGTTTCGTCTGGACGGGAAGGTGGCGGCAGTAACAGGCGCGGCGACCGGGCTGGGTGCGGCGACGGCGGTCGCACTGGCACAAGCAGGCGCGGATGTCGCGATATCGGATAAACCGGGCGAGAGCCTCGATGACACGGAGGCAAAGGCCGCCGAACACGGTCAGCGGGTATTCCAGCATCCCATGGACGTGCGGGACCTCGAGCAGATACGGAAAGGAATCGCGGCGGTTGCCTTTGAGTTCGGGCGGCTGGATATCTTGGTGAATAACGCGGGTATCAACCGTCCCTCTCCGGGGCTGGAAGTCACGCCCGAGAATTGGGATGACCACTTCAACACGAATGTGAAGGGCGGCTTCTTCGTCGCGCAGGAGGCGGCGAAGCTGATGATACCGCAGCGCTGGGGGCGCATCATTTTCATCTCCAGCCAGTCGGGTCTCATCGGGATACCGGGGCAGCCTGTGTATTGCTCGAGCAAGGGCGCAGTGATACAGTTGACGCGGACGCTGGGCGTGGAATGGGCCAAGCACGGGATAACGGTGAATTCCGTGGCGCCGACCTTCGTGGAGACGAACCTGACGCGGAAACGGCTGCAGGACCCGGAGTTCCTCAGCTTCGTGCTGGGCAAGATTCCGCGCGGGGAGGTGGCTACGCCGGAGGATGTGGCGGCGGCAGTGGCCTATCTCGCCAGCGAGGAAGCAGGGATGGTCAATGCGGCGACGCTGCCCGTGGACGGTGGCTGGACGGCGTGGTAGGCAGTTGGCGTCGGACGGCAGGCCAATGTGACGGACGGACAACAGGAGGGACCCCGGCTGATACAGCAATCATTGGAAGAGAAGCTGCAGAGACATCAAGCCTTCTGGCACCGGGAAGAGACGGATCGTCCCCTGCTCGGCTTCACCACGTATCGCTACTCCCCACGCGAGGAGTATGACCTCGTCGCGATTCCCAAAGGCCGTCACCTGACGCCCGAGGATTTCGATGTCGAGGCCTTCCTGCCGGTGTACGATCGCCAGTACCGCGAGAGCCGGGAAATGGCCGGCGACCAGATCTGGACGGCGATCCCGTTTTTCGGTCTCTCCTGGCTGGAGACAATAGCGGGCTGTCCGGTGCGCACCGACGAGGACGCGCTCTGGAATGAGCCGATCGTGGCCGACATCTGCGAGGTGGGGGCTCTGCGGCTCTCGCCGGACAATCCCTGGCTGCAGAAGCTGCTGGAGTTCACGACGATGCTGGTGGCGCAGTCTCGCGGGCGGTATCCTGTCGGGATTCCCTTCATGAGCGGGCCGATGGACATTCTCCTGGCGATGCGGGGCGGCTCGGCGCTGCTGCTGGATTTCTACGACCATCCCGATGAGGTCCATGCGGTGCTCGGCCGGCTTGCCGACCTGTGGCTCGATGTAGCCTCGGCTCAGTTCAGCATCATCCCCGAGTTCCACGGCGGATATGGCGCCGGCTTCAGGGAGGTCTGGGCACCCGGGCTGTGTCCGGAGACGCAGGAAGACGCCATGGCGTTGCTCTCCCCTGAGCTGTTCGGCGAGTTTCTGCTGCCGGGCCTCAGCCGCATCATATCGGGGTTCGATTTCGCCCCGCTCCATCTCCACTCCGGCTACCTGCAGCACGTTGATACGGTTCTTGCGATGGATGGATTGCCGGCGGTCGAGATAACTGTTGACGTCGGTGGGCCGCCGGTCGCAGAGCTGCTTGATGTCATCGCCAAAGCCCAGCGCGCGAAGCCTACCATCGTTCACGGGATGCTGTCCATGGCTGAGATGAGAATGTTGGTTGATGCCCTGCCCGCCGAAGGGCTCTGGCTCATCACGCGGGTCGCATCAGCGCAGGCTGCCAACGAGATGTTCGCGGGGCTTGTGCGGCCCGGCGCATAGCGATATAGTAGTCGCAATCGCGTGCCGGTCGTGCGGAATAATCTCAGCACGAAGAAAGACGAAATGATCGTCACATCTGAAAGCGAATGCAAGAGACATGATCTGCCTGCCGACGGTGTGAGGCTGACGCCGCGCATCGAGCGGCTGCGGGACCGTGCGCTGAATGAGGAGTGGGGGGAGATCGCGGATCGCGCGGCGATGGTGCAGGCGGTGTTTGAGGCCAATTGCGGCGAGCCACGGAAGGTGCAAATCGCGCGGGCGCTGGAGGCCGTGTGCGAGCAGATGCCGGTGCGGATCGCGGAGGACGAACTAGTCATTGGGAAGCGGACGGTGCGCGGCTATCCGGAACATGATGAGGCAATCGCGGCAGGTTCGGCGGAGCCCGGATACATGATCGCCGACTATCCGCGAGCTATCAATGAGGGCTTTGTGGCGATAATCGAGGACCTGAAGCGGCGGCTCGCAGACTACGACGAGGCGGACCCGGCCGACATCGAGCATGTGGACAGCCTGCACTCGATGATCGTCTCCTGCGAGGCGACGCTGAGGCTTGCACAGCGACATGCCGAGGCCGCCGAGGAGCTTGCGACTCGTTGCAGTGACGGGGAGCGGAAGCAGCAGCTTGTCGAGCTTGCGCGGATCTGCCGGAAGGTTCCGGCGTATCCTGCGGCGAGCTTTCATGAGGCGATACAGTCATTCTGGCTGACGCATCTGGCGGTGTATCTGGAATGTGAGAGTGTGGCGTTCTCGCTGGGGCGGATGGACCAATATCTGTACCCGTTGTATGAGGCGGATGTGGAGGCCGGGCGCATCAGCAGAGAGCGGGCGCTGGAACTCATCGAGTGCCTGTGGGTGAAGATATACGAAAACGTGCATGGCGGGGTCGGTCACGTGCAGACCTTGACGGTGGGCGGAATCACACCGGAGGGGAACGACGGGGTGAATGAGCTGACGTATGTGATGCAGCAGGCGTCGCGGGAGCTGCAGAATGTGGGGCCGTCGGTTGCCAGCCGCATCTACAGCGGGACGCCGGATGAGTACCTCCGCTACATCCTCGAGACGCTGCACATGGGCCGGTATAAGCCGCAGGTGTATAACGATGACCAGATGGTGCCGGCGTTGATGAGCAAGGGGATCCCGCTGGAGGACGCGCGGGAGTATGGGCTGATCGGATGCCACGAGCCGACGATCTGCGGGAAGGGGTATTTCAGGTCGGCCTCGTGGCCGGGATATGTATGTATGCAGGACTGGCTGGAGCTGGCGCTGGGTAACGGGAGCAAGCTGGATACGGGCGAGGAACGCGGCCCGCAGACCGGTGAGGCGGAGGAGCTGGCGAGCTTCCGGGATGTGTATGATGCGTTTGTGGCGCAGATGGCGCATGGGGTGCGGCAGAGTGTGATAACAGCGAACCGTGGGGAAGTGGTCAAGCGGCAGATGACGCCGCGGCCGATGATGTCGGCGCTGACGCGCGGCTGTGCGGAGAAGGCGATGGACTTCACCGAGGGTGGCGCGCTGTACAACATGAGCGGCTTCCAGGCGTTCGGTATCGGCACGTGCGCCGACTCGCTGGCTGCGATCCGCAAGTTCGTGTTCGAGGAGAAGCAACTGAGCCTGGGGGAGTTAGTGGGTATCCTGCGCAGCAACTGGGAGGGGCATGAGCAGCTGCGGATGAGGGCGAAACGGGCTGCGCCGCATTTCGGGAATGATATTGACGAGGTTGATGAGCTGGCGGCGCGTGTGGTCAAGTCGCTGGAGGAGCAGATCGGGAGATATCGCAATATCCGTGGCGGGCCGTTTATCCTGGGCCTGTGGAGCTTCTGGCAGCATGTGGCCAGGGGGCGGACAGTGGCTGCCTCGGC
>JAUWOG010000615.1 GCA_030612305.1 Armatimonadota bacterium
CCGGCTGCGGCCTGCCCCCTACTCCGGCGTATCGCCCTGGTAGTCAGCAATCAGCGCCTCTGCCGCCTTCCGCTGGTCGGCGGGCACCAGGATCACTACCGGCTGGTCTGCTATCACCCCGAGAATCATAGCCGGCGGCAGGATCGGAAACCGCGTCGCGGTGATCCCTTCTGCATGAAGCCGCGCTAGTAACAGATTCGTTTCTACATCCGAATCAGAGCCCGTGAACTGCGCGACGGGCAGCCATTCATCTCTCTCCATCTTCGCTCTCCTTCTTCCAGCGACCGTAGTGGCGTGGCCGCCTATTCCGCGTCCTTCTCAGAGCTGTCCACGATCCTGATTTGCGGGGCCAGGCGCGCCGGCGGATTGAGGCGCTTCGGGCCGTGCTGGACATCCCGCTCGAGACGCTCGATATCCGCCTGCAGTTGTTCGATGCGCATCAGCAGCTTCAGGACTATCTCAACGCCGGCCAGATTCACGCCCATGTCCTGGGTCAGGCGCTGAATCTGGCGCAACTGCTCGATGTCACTGTCGGAATAGAGCCGCACGTTGTTGTCTGAACGGCGCGGCGAGATAAGCCCCACGCGCTCGTAGGTGCGCAATGTCTGCGGGTGGCAATCCACCAGCCGTGCCGCTACGCTGATAACATACAAAGGTTCGCCTGTATCGCGTCGCATTGCTTCCACCTCCACGTTCGACCGACTTGCCGCAGTTTTACAGGCCCGTCGGGAGGCCCTTGCGCGGGTCCTCGTCCCAGACTTCCTTCAATTCCTCCACAGCCTTGCGTTGCTTCGCGCTCAGCTTCGCAGGCATGGCGATCTGCACTGTCACATGCTGATTCCCACGCCCGTTGCGGCCGACGCGCGGGAAGCCTCTGCCCTTCAGCCGGAACTTCTGGCCGCTCCTGGTGCCGGCGGGGACCTTCAGCGAGACCGGCCCTTCAGGAGTAGGCACCGATATCTTCGCACCCAGCGCTGCCTCGACGAACGTTATCGGCACCGTGATATTCACATCGTCGCCGTCACGCTCGAAGAACGTGTGTGGCTCGACATTCATGATGAGGTGAAGGTCACCGTTCTGACCGCCGCGAACGCCGCGTCCACCCTCACCGGCGATGCGCACCTTTGAGCCGGTCTTGACGCCGGCCGGAATCTTCACGGTGATCTTGCGGTCGCGAGCCACCTCCCCCCCGCCACCGCACTTCGGGCACTTGCCGATGACGGTCTTGCCACTGCCCTGGCAGCGCGGACAGACGCCACCGAAACCCCGCATTCCTCCGCCCCTGCTGCGCCCCGTGCCGCCGCAATCAGGACACGTCTCCGTCAGCCCACCGACTCCCTCACACTCGGGGCAGCGGTCGGCTATGCGCAGATTGAGGACTTTCTCCGTACCGGTGAAGGCCTCCGCGAAGGAGGTGGGCATCTGGTGCTCGATGTTGGGTCCGGGCTCGGGCTGCATCTGGGCGGCGTAGCGGTGAGCGCGGCCGCCGGAGGTGTGCATCTGTCCGAAGAGATCGCCAAATATGTCGGCGAAATTGCCCGCCCCGAAGTTGGTGAAGACGAAATCGCCGAAGTCCATGGCGGGGCCGCCAGGCTGAGCCCCGCTCTGCCGGCGGTACTGCTGGTATTCTCGACCGAAGCGGTCGTAATCCTTCCGCTTCTGCTTGTCGCTGAGTACCTCGTAGGCCTGGCTGATTTCCTTGAAGCGCTGCTCGGCGTCCGGATCATCCGGATTGACGTCAGGATGACACTTGCGCGCCAGCTTCCGGTAGGCCTTGCGGACCTCCTTCTCTGAGGCACTGCGGTCAACGCCAAGTACCTCATAGAAGTCTATGTCTGTCGCCATCGTTTCAGGTCGCTTTCTCTCGGTGCAGGTTCTGCAGTCAACGCACTCGGTCTTACCTGCATTTGGTGCAGGTCAGGCCGAGCTACAGACGCATGAATAGTTGGGTTTATTCGTCTTCGGCCTCGAAGTCTGCGTCTATCACGTCCTCATCGTCTGTACCGGTGTCTCCGGGTGCCGGGCCGACATCGGGGCCCGCTGGAGCTCCTTCGGGTCCGGGCTGACCGGCGTCGCCGGCCGCCGCTCCGGCCTGCTCATACATCCGCTGCGACACACCGGCAAACGCCTGGTTCGCCGCCTCTATTGCGCTCCGAATCTCCTCGACATTGTCCCCCTGCGCCTTCTCGCGCAAGGCCGCGATGCTCTCCGCAATCGGCTTCTTCTCCGCCTCCGACACCTTCTCCCCCAGCTCGTTGAGCGTCTTCTCAAGCTGGTAGGCGACCTGGTCAGCCTGATTGCGAGCCTCGGCCAAATCACGGAACTTCTTGTCCTCCTCCACATGGCCCTCGGCATTGTGCACCATCTCACTGACTTCATCATCCGAGAGCGCGCCGGAGCCGGTGATCGTGATGTCCTGCTTCGAGCCGGTCGCCTTGGCCTGCGCGGTCACGGTCAGGATGCCGTTGCTATCCAGATCGAAGGCAACCTCGATCTGGGGGATACCACGCGGAGAGGGGGGGATGCCCGCAAGAT
>JAUWOG010000718.1 GCA_030612305.1 Armatimonadota bacterium
TACGCTGCCGTACTCCGCAAAGCTCTCACTGTGTACGATTTCCTTGCTGTTCGGATCGAAGACGAAGAACGTGCGGTTGCTCGACAGGCCATAGACGAGCCCGTCGTCGAGGACATAGATGCTCGTGATAGTCGTATCACCAGGCACCGGCACCATCTGGAATGTTACCCTTTTCGTCTCCCAGTCAAGGATGAAGAGCGCGCCCTCGGTGGCCGTCTGGTGTCCGCCGCCGGGAGCGCCGATGGTGGTGCCGCCGACGAGGTCGCCATTCGGGAGCGCCTTGAGCGTGATGCAGCTCTGGCCGGGCAAGAGGTCTTCATCAGCGGTCAGCAGCGTGTCCTCCCCGGTCTCGAGGTTGACGATACCGATACCGCCGCCGCAGAGTCCGTAGCCGGCATAACCGGCCATCATGACATGCTTGCCGTCCGGGTGCGCCAGGGCCGTGCGTGGCCTGCAGATGTCACGGCTCCACTGGCCCAGCACATATGGATTCACTACCTGCTCGACGAAGGCTTCCTCTCGCTTCTCGCGGGTCAGGTCAACTGAGCATATCGCGCACCAGGGCTCCTGGCCTTCTGACTCCAGCACCCTCACCGTCAAGCGGTGCTCGCCGGCCTGCAGATCCATCGGCCCATGGAGCTGCAGCTCACCGACTTGCGTGTTCTTGTGAGTCGCCACGTACGGATCGCCGATCTCCTTGCCGTCGAAGAGGAACTGCACGGTGCAGTATCTCGCCGACTGATAAGGCTGGACATACAGGTAGTACTTGCCATCTTCAGGCGCGTCAAGCTCGAAGGTGCCCTCTGCGCCGAACTTGTCGCCGCACAGAAACGCGATGTCGTGTCCCCCCAGATAGCTCCAGTGGCCGTCCTTGCATTCGCTCTCCTTCACCAGGTCCTGGGCGGATATCCGGAGTGTCTCGTGCCTGCCTACGGGGTTCCAGGGCTTGTTGACATCATAGGCCCACAAGCGGCCCGCCGAGTACTCCGCGCCGATTACGATGTCGCCCTGGGCGGCGATGGCGCAGAAGTTGCCGCCGCCCACTTGCGGTATCGGCCCCATGTCCTGTAGCGTCCCGGCATTGGTGTCGAGCGCAAGGAAGTGCATTGGATGGCATGTCGAGCCATAGACGATACCGTCGGGGCCTTCGGCGAGGCTGGTTACGATTACGCCCTCGGTCTCGTGGTCGAATTCAATGCGCTTGGTTTCGCCAGTATCGGGGTCATGTACGTCGAGCCATTTCTCCGGCAGGTTGTACCTGCGGACACGGCGGCCGTCAGGGAAGGATCCCGAGTTCACGCCCCAGCCGATGTTGCGCACATTCCTCCGCGCGGGCACGTCTGACTTCTCAATCGCTGTCGCCTGCCCCTCAGAGAGCCGGTAGTACTGGCCGGCGGCCACGCCATAGGCTGTACCGTCAGCGGCCGGATGGACGCTGCCAGAGCCGGTGACGCGATCTTCTTCTTTGACAAGCTGCCGCTTCTCTCCCGTAGCGGGATTGTAGGCGATGATGTTGCACCTGGCCGTGCCGATGCCGCAATAGACCCAGCCTGCCTCATCAACGGCCAGGGAGTTGAGGTACTTCTCCGCGGAGTCCATGCGGCCATAGTCCTTCAATTCCCTCGTCTCCGGGTTGAAAGATATGAGGCCGGTCTGAGAGACGGAGCCCGCCCACACCGTTCCGTCCGGGCCCTCGGTGAAACCGATATAGGCACCGCCAATCGGAGAGCCTTTGGCGTGGAAGGTCCATTCTCCCGCCGCCGGATCAAACTCCAGGAAAACGCTGCCTTGCGTCGTGTAGAACTTCCCATTACTGTGCATCAATG
>JAUWOG010000467.1 GCA_030612305.1 Armatimonadota bacterium
TGACGAGCGGTTGATGCCCTCGCGGGACAGGACGAATGGGCTCATCTGGCCGGCGTATCTGCAGCCCTATGTCAAGAATACGCAGGTGTTCATCTGTCCGTCGGCGGCGGATGAGAGCGTCTATGGCGAGAGATGGAACGAGCGGGGGCGGCTCTCGATCGGTCTGACCCGGGATATGGAAGACCGGGCGACGGGCATCGCGCGGACGCTGTCGGAATATGCGCATCCTACTGAGACGATCATGCTTGCGGATTCGACGCCGAATGATTTGAGCGCGGGCGGCCGGGGTTACCAGGTGATGGCCGACCGCGAGCCGAACAGGCAGTCGGGGATCGGGATGCGGCACAATGAGGGGACGAATGTGGGGCTGCTCGACGGGCACGGGAAGTGGTATAAGTCAGCGCGGATATGGCAGATGAATAACGGTGCGGGGCTGCGCTGGACGCCGTAGTCCATGTGTTGCCATCGCCGGAGGAGAATGAAAGCGCCACCCACTATGCACGGGTGGCGTGTCGCATATGTGCCAGCGGTCGCGCACGCAGTCTTTACTGCGCACCCTACTCCGTCCAGACAGCGAGCTCCTCCGCCAGACTTGTCTGCAGCAATCTCTCGCTCTCGCTTTCGGCTCTACTGGCGACCTCCTTTGTATCACCTTCCCACCACTCGGTCTCGCGAAAAGAGTCTATGACGTGCGTGCCCAGGGGCAATGGCAGGGAGAACTGGTCAGAGGGAATGTCGCAGTTTATCCTCAGCTCGTCGAATTGCCAGATGTCCACGGTCAACCATCGTGGTTCCCCATCAGGCTGGTACTCATAGATCATGTTCCGGACGTCAAATGGCGCCCATAAGTCTTGGCCGATCTTCTGCCAGTCGCGGCCAGTTCTTGTCAACAGAAACTCTGCCCTCCCGTACTGACTGCTTTCTATGATTGTGCGTCTCTGGAGTCGCACAATCGCGTACCCATATGCAGGCGCTATCCAGGCTTTACGCTCGATGGCATCTCTGAGCTGCCCTCGATAGCCTGTAGTGACAATATGGCACGCGACACCCCCTACGTGTGCCTCGCCTTCGTACCTGACATAGGGTTGGCTCTCCTCCACCGAGAGGCCCATCTTCTTTGCCAGATCAGGATTGCCTTCGGACATTGTAAGGGGCAAGTATAGTGCCTCCGCATTGCTGAGCGGCCCTTGCCCCGCTAGCATCAAAGCCTGGCGTCACCATTTGGGGCCCTCTCTCTGATGCAATGCTGCTAGACCCCCGCCCTTCGATTATCCAGGCCATAGCGAGAAAAGCGAACAAGGAATACGCAAGACTAAACTCCCCTTACCGGCCCCTTTTTCTACTGCTAGTACCCACCGGGATGAGTGTTGACTCTAGCGAGATTGAGGAGATCAAGTGGGCCTGCAGAACCCATCGGCAATTCGACAGGATTTATGTGCAGGGCCCACAGCTCGGCCAGTATACTCGAATCGATCCGGGATGCAATGCCTCACCGGATTGAGGACGGGATCTTACATACAATCGCTCGCGCTAGAGGGCGTTTAGCTTTCCAGCGTCTCCTTCGACCTTGTTTTCTGGAGTGGCACGTCAGGGGTTTCAGCGGCGATGAAGGCGCGGGCCAGAGCGATGTCCTCCTGCGCCTCCTCCGGACTCATGCAGCCGATGCAGACCGTGTGGCGAGGGTCGAGGTGCTGGTAGGCAAAGCCGAGGCCGGTCGGAGGATTGATGCGCCCCGCCGCCAGCGGCTTGATGACGATGACCGTCTTCGGGGTGGTGTTGATGACGCGCTGCATCCAGTCAGTCTCCACCGCGCAGAGAAAGCCAATCGGATTGAAGGGCTGGATGTAGGTCTCCATGTCGTAGCCGGCGGCGTCGCTGACAGTGATGACCTCGGGGCGGTGGGTTGACCAGCCCGGGATCATGCCCAGTTCGCGGATGAGTGCGGATATCTCCTCGGCACCGGCGATGGTATTCTCCGCCACGTTGAGATGGCTGTCGGTGTAGGAAGTGTGGGGCATGCAAACGGCGGCCCCGACGTCCGCTGCCTCGCGGATTCCCTCTTTGAGTTCGTCAAGGGTCGCGCCGCCCGGTGTGGCGATCCAGTGCATCTTGTAGCCGAGCTTCTCCAGGCGCTCGAGAGCGAGGGGCATCATCGGCTCGCGCTGCGTCGAGACCGTGGCATTGATGCCCTCTTCAGCCATCGCGTGCATCACCTCGACAATGCGCTCGAGCGTGAAATAGCGCTTCAGCCACGTGCTGCGGGCCGCAGACAGGTGTGAGTAGCCGAAGAATGAATTGGTGCCGCAGAGCAGGCGGGATATTTCCAGATTGCCTATCCTGGTCATCGGGAACTTGGGTTCAGGTGCGGTCATTGGTGCGTGGCCTCCGTGGGATGGATTTGAGTGTGATCGTCACCGGCGCCAATCGAAGAGCACGCCAAGGGTGTCGCGTCTGTCTTCGTAGAGAGTGCGGTACGCCTCGACAGCGTCGCGCGGGTCGAGGCGGTGGGTGATGAGGTCGGCGACGCGCATCTGCCCGCGCTGCAGATAGTCGAGGAAGAGCTGCGCCTGGCGGATGGGGGTCCAGTACTCGTACTGTGGCGGAAGTGTCGAGCTGCGAGTGCCGATGAGCTTGAGCTGGCGGTTGAGTATGTCATCGGTGAGGTTCTGGCGGGAGGGATGGGGGCTGTCGCCTAACAGGATGACCTTTCCGAAGTCGCGGGCCAGCGGCAAGGCCATCGGCAAGACGGCGTAGTGACCAGTCACGTCATAGACCACGTCCACCAGCCGGTCTTCGGTGTGTTCGAGGACGAAGTCTTTGGCATCGGAGGCGCTGCCGCAGAATCCCGCAGTAGCGCCGTGGTCAAGGGCGACATCGAGCCGCATCCGGATGGGGTCCACGACGAGTACCTGCTGGAGACCGAGTGCGCGGAGGTACTGGGTCACCAACTGCCCGAGCGGCCCCAGGCCGATGACGAGGGCGGTGTCGCCCATCACGTGTTCGCAATGACGCACGCCGGTCTGTGTGATGACGCCGAGGACGGCCCAGGCGGCGTCTTCGTCAGTCACCGCGTCCGGCAGCGGCTGCGACCAGATCTGAACAGCGGAGATGTTGGCGAAATCGCGGTGTGGGACGGTGACGCAAATGCGGTCGCCTTCCTGCAGTCCGGTGGCACCGTCGCCGGCGTTGATGACACTGGCTACGGTGCAATATCCGGGGTAGAGAGGATATGCGCCGAACCCGCTCCAGTGCGTCCCGGAGTCCCAACTGCCCCGGTAACAGATGAGCTCGGT
>JAUWOG010000530.1 GCA_030612305.1 Armatimonadota bacterium
CATTGCTTCCAGTTGTCCTCTCCAAACCGCTTGCGCATATAGTAGCGACCGATGAGCGCGCCGGCGAATTGCGTGAAGGTGAAATGCGGCATCAAACTGAGCCCGCGGATGAAACCATAGATGAGCAGTATCGGGAAGTTCAGCAGGTTCAGCAGCCAGTACGTAAAGAGCCCGAAGCTCAGGCCGCCGACCATCACCCAGGGCTTGATGGCGCGCTCGAACATCTCGGTGTGCCCGCCCTCCGCGGTTGATGAGAACCATACCCACTGCTGCAGCGCGGTGAAGTCCCAGAACTTCTGTGCATACGGGTACTGCACACTCGGTATCGGGTTGAGACGCCAGATGTAGCTCCAGAACATGAAGCTGCAGACTAGAATGATGGGGAGAGTGAGTACCTCGGCCTTCAGCACCGAGGTGAACTTGGTGCCGGTCAACTCCACTTCGCGGAACTTCTGACTCGTGGCTCCGTAGTTGCTCAGCGGGATCGGCGCAAACCAGATGTCAACACCCTTGTAGCCGCTGAAGATGAAAGTCGCCTCCCGGATCATCGGGAAGGCGATGAACTGGCCGGTAAGCCCCACCATCCGCGCGTTGACGTATGACTGGAATGGTGTCCAGATATAGCCATAGATCAGAATAAACACTATCGGAAAGTCCGGCACCAGCACGCGGCAAAGGATGACATAACCCGTCGTGGCCAGGAAGAACAGCGCCAGGCAGATATACGGATTGAAATCCCCGCGGTCTGCCTTCGGCGCACCAAACCCCAGTGCGCTGCCGGTGTTGCCTTCTCTGCGCGCGTCCATATACTGTATGTAGCTCTTGTACATGCCGATGAACGCGACCGCGAACGCGGTGCCGATACCGAACGACAGCCACACGTCAATCTGTGATGCCCATAGTGTGCGCGTGGATTCCATCCCCGGACGCCAGGTGGGCATGTTGCCCGTCTTGACCAGGATCGGATTGACAATAAGAGTAGCCGCAGCTCCGCAGAAGGACCCGGCAACCATCCAGAACGGCAGCACGAAGCCCACGAAGAGCGACGCCAGGTTCGTGCCGACACCCGTGGCAGCCCCCGGCAGGAATGCCTCCGTCCCGGCAGTGAAGTCTATCCACGGGATCGGCAGAATTGCCACCGGTGCCTGCAACATTACGCCGGTCAACGTCGGCAGCGCCACATAGATGAAGCCGAAGGCGATGCCGATCATGCTCCCGATCGAGAATAGTCGCCAGCGCCATGTTTCCTCTTTGCTGGACGCCTCAGCCAGCGCCGTTGCCCCCTGCGCGGTAATCGGAGCCATCGGGTAAGGCAGCTTCTCACCATCCGACATCAGCCGGAAAAGCACATAACCGAACGTGAACCATGCAATTCGCGACAGGATGTTCGTCGCCAGTAGCACCACAATGGCCGGCACCCAGTCGGGGTGGACGAACGTACGATTCCGAATCGCCAGGGAATCCGACGGCGGCGTCACCCAGTTGGGCACTTGCTCGCCCAGGCCCCCCGGAGCCGAAGCTCGCAAAAACTGGTTCCACACAAGGCTTGCGAACGGTCCGCCCGCCAGAGCGAGACCACCAGTCATCGCCGTCAGGCCGCCCGCGATGTAGTAGAGGACATAGACCTCCTGCCGCGTCAGCGTCGTCAGCGACCTGCGCGCCACCTCGGTGAACAGAATAATCGTCGTCCATTCTGCCGCCGGGCCCATTGTCTGTCCTGCAACTAGCCCCAGGTATATGGACCCCGGCATCATCACAAAACCGATGAACAGCGCACCGATAACCGTCTTCCAGCCGAACCCTTCCTTGTACTCGTCGGGCGCCAGCATCAGGTCTCGGTATTCTTGCAGCTCTTCGATTTCCCGCATTCTCGCCATGGACGGACCTGCTCCAATTCGGAAAGATTAGCGCCCCAGACACACAGCAAAACCAACGCACAAAGCGCTGTTTAGCATACTACATTCAACCATTTCCTGCAACCGTCACCGGATTCCTTCTCCGCAAACAACAATCTCAGCGGATTTCTTCCCGCCCCCAGTTCGCCAGCGTTCTCCACACGTCCTGCTTCTGGCCGCCGGCGAGAAGCGGCCACTCCTACTGTACATTCGCCTTCGCGTCGTGCATCTCCTTGAGCAGGCTTCTGGCTTGCTCGCCCATGAACAGACGCGTGATCGCCGCGTTCACACGCTCCGGCTCCATCGCCATGTACAGCTTCCCAACATCGAGATCGGGCGGCAGCAGCACGCTGAGTTCGGTGGAAAGTTCCTTCTGCCCTTCGGTGAACTCCACCTGGTCCATCTCCGTCACGCGGGCGAAGAAGTCCTCCAGGTCCTCGACCATTCCCTCATCCGGCTTCTCGGGCGCCGCTTCAACAATCGCCTTCAGCAGCGCGTCGGCTCCTTCCTGGCGCTTGTCCGCATCCTCCTCTTTCATGATGCCGATGAGTGCAGTCAGAACCGCCAGTGGGGCTCTGGTGGCCTCGTTCTCCTGCTGGCGCGGCCCCATGATGCTGCCCTGTGCGAGGGCACTAAGCTGCTCAGGCATCAGTAGAGCGCGGATGAGCTGGATTGCCTGCTGGTTGTCGGTGCTGTTCCCGTCAGGCCTGCGCATATCCCAGTAAGCCTGACTGATGAGCTGCCAGTCAGTCACAGTTCCCTTTTCTCCTCGCAGCAGTCGTTCGCGAAGCGCCCGTACATCCTGCAGGGCTTGCGACTCTGTCTCCGCCGGACTTTCGGCACCAGCCTCCAGAATCGCGTCCAGCTGATCCACCGTGAGTTCGAGCGCAGCCAGCCGCATCAGCATAATCACTTCCGGCAATAGCCGTCTCACCTCTCCCCAAAAGGGCTGCGTCGTCAGCGCAGCTCTCTGCCTCGGCTGCGCTACCGCGATGCAGGCAAACACACGCGACACCAACACCACGACTCCCAGCAAACGAAGATAC
>JAUWOG010000362.1 GCA_030612305.1 Armatimonadota bacterium
GAGCTGTCGGCGATTCATGGCCGCGGGCTGATGGACCTCGTCGAGGCGGTGGAGGAATGCCTGCCGGATGAGACCGCGGCCGAGGAGGACAGTGAGGAGCTGGCGCTGGCGGTGGTGGGCAGGCCGAATGTCGGCAAGAGCGCGCTGGTGAATGCGATGCTGGGCCAGGAGCGGGTGATCGTGAGCGAGGTGCCCGGCACTACGCGCGACGCCGTTGACGAGGTCTTCGAGCTGAAAGGGCACAGATACCGGCTGATTGACACGGCGGGCTTGCGGCGTCGCGGACAGCGGCGAGACACGGAGTACTACTCGGTGCTGCGCACGTTCCGTGCCGTGGCGCGCGCCGACATCGTGCTGCTGATGCTGGATGCCGGCGAGGGCATTGTCAACCTCGACAGCCGCGTCGCCGGAGAGATAATGGAGGCGGAGCGCGCGATCATCATCGTCGCCAACAAGTGGGACACTGTCGCCCGCTATGCCCAGCCTGACGAGGAGTTCCCGGATCTCGACTACAAGCGCGCCGAGAAGACGCTGCGCAAGGACTTCGAGCGCATCATCCGCTATGAGTTGAAGTGGCTGGCCTATGCGCCGCTGGTCTATACGTGTGCTCTGACCGGCGAGGGTGTCGGCGACCTGCTGGCTTGCGCCCGCGAGGTCAAGGAGCAGTTCGAGAAGCGGGTTGACACCGGGCCGCTGAACCGCGTGCTGCGAGATGCCGTGGCCGCGCATTACCCGCCGACGAAGAGTGGTAAGCAGCCCCGGCTGTACTACGCGACACAGGTGCGCAGCGGGCCGCCGACCTTCGTCATCTTCGTCAATAACCCGGACATAATCCACTTCTCCTACAAGCGCTATCTGACCAACAAGCTGCGCGAAGCGTTCGGCTTTCGAGGCACGCCGATACGTCTGCTCTGGCGGAAACGCGGGAGTGAGGGCCGCGCAGAGAGGTGACGGCTCGATGCCGGTAAGCGCCGCGATGCTGGGCAATGTCGCGATGGTTATCTCATGCTTTCTGGTCGGAGGCGTTCCCGTCGGCCTGCTGATAGCTCGCGCCAATGGCATTGATGACATCCGCAAGTATGGCAGCGGGAATATCGGGGCCTCGAACGTCCTGCGGACGGTTGGGCTCAAGGCGGGGCTGGAGGTGTGGCTGGTTGATGTGGCGAAGGGCGCGCTGCCGACACTCCTGGCCGGCTGGGTGCTGGGTTACGGTAGCTGGTATCATGGGGCGGCGGCCTTCGCAACGATTCTCGGCCACTGCTTCTCGCCATATCTTGGCTTCAGGGGCGGGCGGGGAGTGGCTTCGAGTCTGGGCGTGCTGCTGGCGATAGACTGGCGTGTCGGGCTCTGTGTGTTTGGGCTCTGGATCGGGGTCACGGCGGCCACCAGGTACATCTCGCTGGGCTCGATAGTGGCGGCGCTGTCGGCAGGCGCTTTCTACTGGCTCTTCAATGGGACGGAGCGGATGGAGATGCTGGTGTGCGCCGCCGCTGTGGGGCTGCTCGTCACCGTGCGCCACGCGCCGAACATCGGGAGGCTGCTCAGTGGAACCGAGAACAAGATCGGGCAGAAAGCCGCCGAGCTAGCGGAGGAGTCCGCAGATGGAGCAGCACCGGACGATACCTGAGAGCCCGACGTGTGCCGTCAATGGCGCCGGAGCATGGGGCACGACGCTGGCGCGGATGCTGGCGCGGCAGGGCCGGGAGGTGCGGCTGTGGGCACGCCGGGCTGAGATGGCCCGGGAGATGCAGGCGACCCGCGAGAACTCCGCATACCTGCCCGGCTTCAGTCTGCCGGAGGCGGTGTGCGTCGGCTCGGATCTGGATGCGGCGCTGGCGGGTGCCGCAGCCGTCCTCATCGCCGTGCCGTCGGTGGGCTTGCGCGAGGTGGCGGCGCAGATGGCGGGCAAGGTCCCGGCGGAAGCTCTCATCATCTGCGGTACGAAGGGGCTTGAGCGGGAGACGGGCAAGCGGATGAGCGAACTGCTCGCCGAGGAGTTGCAGCCACCTGAGCCGGGGGCTTTAGTTGCGCTTTCGGGGCCGAATCTGAGCAAGGAAATCGCCCAGGGGCTGCCTGCGACGAGTGTCGTTGCCAGCGTGGATAGAGCTGCCGCCGAAGCCGCGCAGCAGCTTCTCCGACATGACCTCTTTCGCGTCTATACGAATTGTGATATAATCGGTGTCGAGCGCGGGGGGGCGCTGAAGAATATCATTGCCGGCGGTGCCGGGCTCAGTGACGGCCTCGGCTACGGGGACAATGCCAGGGCTTCTCTGATCACGAGAGGGCTGGCCGAGATTTGCCGGCTCGGGCAGGCGATGGGTGCAGTGCCGGCCACGTTCTGGGGTATCGCCGGCGTCGGTGACCTGATCGTGACGTGCAACAGCTCTCTGAGCCGCAACTGGAGTCTTGGTTACCGGGTGGGCAAGGGCGAGCAGGTCGCTGATGTGCTGGGCAGCATGCACGACGTGGCGGAGGGCTACTACACGACTCATGCCGCGCGTGAGCAGGCAGAAGGTCTCGGGATCGAGGCGCCGATAACTGAGGCTGTCTATGAGATACTTTACGAAGGGGCCGACGCTGCCGAGAGCGCCCGTGGGCTGATGAGTCGCCGGGAGCGGACCGAGCACGAGGCATGGTACGGGTTGGATGCGGAGCAGTGGTAAGAATAAGGTGGGTAAAGAAGGACTCCGGGGGGCGCGTGGCGAAAAGCATTTTGCATGAGTACCACAATGGGGAGGTGCGTCATGGCTGTTACGTCCGGGAAGTCTGACATCGCTGATGCCATTGCCGAGAAGACGGGGCTGACGAAGAAGGATTCGGCTGAAGCCCTCGAGGCGGCTGTGGAGGCGATCACTGAGGCTTTGCAGCGTGGGGAGCGGGTGCAATTGACGGGGTTTGGCACCTTCGAGACCCGCAACCGCAAGGCACGCAAGGGCAAGAACCTGCAGACGGGTGAAACGATTGACATTCCGGCTCGCACAGTGCCGGCATTCAAGGCAGGCAAGGCACTGAAGGAGGCCGTGAAGTAGGAGCATCAGGTCGGGGCGTGGCGCAGTTTGGCTAGCGCGTTGGTCTGGGGGACCAAAGGTCGCCGGTTCAAGTCCGGCCGCCCCGACCATTGTTATTGCTCCCTTCACATTCGCAGATGCCTCTGCGGCAAGACCGTTTTGGTGATGCCGCCCGCTGTCGTCTGCGGGCGGCGTTGTCGTATCCATGAATCAAGCACCGCAGCTCGCCGAGGAGCGGACCCGCATGGACTCCCAGCAACTCTTCGACCAGACCCGCGCACGCTACAACGAGCACGTGAATCCCGGCATCGCCAAACTCACCGAATTCATGGGCTTGAAAGTCACCGAGCACCGCAGCGAGGGCTGTTATGTCTATGGTCCCGAAGGCGAGGCGTATCTGGACTGTCTCGGCGGTCCCGGGGTCTTCACCATCGGCCACCACCATCCCAGGGTCATCGCCGCGCTCAAGGAGCAGCTTGAGCTGATGGCGCTGGGGAGCCACATACTGATGGACCCGGTCATGGCCGAGGCGGCTGAGAGAGTTGCAGGCGTCTGCCCGGGCGAGATAGAGTATGTCTTCTTCTGCAACAGCGGTGCCGAAGCCGTCGAGGGAGCGCTGAAGGCCGCGCGGATGCACACCGGCCGGCCGGAGTTCGTCTGCGCCCAGGGCGGCTTTCACGGCAAGACGTTCGGCGCGCTCTCCGCCTCCGGACGCGATGTCTATAAAACCCCCTTCGAGCCGCTCCTGTCCGGCTTCACGCACGTGCCGTTTGGTGATCGTGAAGCCCTGGCGGAGGCAGTCACGGAGAGTGTCGCCGCCGTGCTGCTCGAGCCGATCCAGTGCGAAAACGGCATCATGATCCCGCCGGATGGCTACCTGCAGGCGGCGCGCCAGATATGCGACGATAATGGTGCTCTGCTGATATTCGATGAGATCCAGACCGGTCTCGGGCGGACGGGAAAGATATGGGGCTGCGACCATGAGGGTGTCGCTCCCGACATCATCACGCTGG
>JAUWOG010000440.1 GCA_030612305.1 Armatimonadota bacterium
CCGAGATGCGGGCGGAGCTCTATGAAATGGACGGGCAGAGGCCGCCGGGGAAGCAGGCGCAAACCGAAGGCTAGTGGCGGTCCGCCACGATGCGCGCTCACTGACACATCCCGCTCAGGGGCGCGGAGGCAAGCCGGACCCGCAAGCCTGTGCAAGAGACCGTCTCAAGCCATCGGGACAATTCGTGATTCCACAACAGGCAGGAGGTCTTCAGATGCTCAAAGCGATTGCAGAGCGCTACAGTTGCCGGTCGTACAGCGATGAGCCGGTCAGTGAAGAGGAGATTGGCGAGATAGTGGCGGCCGGGATGCGGGCGCCGTCGGGGATGAACGTGCGGCCCTGGCACATCATAGTGGTGCGCGACGCGGGGCTGCGTGAGAAGCTCGCCCAGCCCCACGAGTGGTCGTTCTTCTGCGCCGCATCGCCGGTGGTATTCGCGGTGTGCGGGGATGAGGGGGCCTCGGATCACTGGTGGCTCGAGGACTGCGCGGCGGTGACGGAGAACATCCTGTTGCAGGCGGCGGACTTCGGCCTTGGTACATGCTGGGTTGGGATTCGCGGCAGCGACCAGCACGGCCATGACCGCGAGGAGTACATCCGTGAGGTGCTCGATATCCCCGAGGAGATCCGCGTGTCGGCGATCATCGCCTGTGGTCACCCGGACAAGCCCGCCAGGCCAAAGCCCGCCGGGCCGATGGAGAATGTGCATTACGACACCTGGTAGGCGCAGCGCCGCCCGGTGTTACCCCGCCAGGAGAGTAACCCATGGCACAGCGCGGTCCCTATCTGCTGGGCATAGACGCCGGGACGCAGAGTCTCCGCGCGCTCATCGTTGATGCCCGGGGGACAGAGCTTGGCTGCGGCTCCCAGAGCTATCCGACCGACTACCCGCACGTGGCATGGGCGGAGCAGGAACCCCGGCGGTGGTGGCAGGCAGCCAAGGTCGCGGTGCCAGAGGCGATGGCTCAAGCCGGTGTGGCGGCCCGCGATATCGTCGGGATTGCGCTGAGCGGCACCTCATCCACGACCGTCGCGATCACCCATGACGGCGAGCCACTCCGACCGGCGATCATGTGGATGGACCAGCGCGCGACACGGCAGGCTGACGAAGTCACGGCCACCGGCGACCCGCGACTCCGATACGGCGGCGGCATCGAGTCGCCGGAGTGGAACATTCCCCGAGCAATGTGGCTGCGAGACAACCAGCCGGGCATTTACGAGCGGGCCGAACTCATCGTCGAACAGATTGACTGGCTGACGCACAAGCTCACCGGCGAGTGGACGGCGTGTCTGGATGTAGTGTCCTGCAAATCGCACTATGCGACCGTTGAGGGCGGGTGGCCGACACAACTGCTGGCGGAGCTGGGCATCGGCGAGTTGGAGGAGAAATGGCCCCGGACCGTGGTGCCGATGGGCGCGCAGGCCGGCGAGCTGACTCCGACGGCGGCCGAGGAGCTGCAGCTCTCAGCGGGGATTCCGGTGGCAGCCGGCGGCATTGATGCTCACACTGCGATGCTCGGTGTCGGGGTCGTGGAGGCAGGCCAGATCGGGACCGCCATCGGGAGCTCCTCATGCTTGGTGGCTCTGAGTGCCGAGGCGATCTTCGAGTCGCGCTGGTGGGGCCCCTTTCCCGAGGCTATGATTAGTGGGCTGTGGACACTTGAGGGAGCCCAGGCGGCAACCGGCTCGGTAGTCGCCTGGCTGGCCGACAACTTCGGATGCTCACAAAGCCCCCCGGAAGACAAGTCCGAATATGACCGCTTCGAGGCCCTGGACAAGCAGGCTGCGGCGACACGATGCGGAGCCGAAGGGCTGGTGGTGCTCGATTACTGGCAGGGGAACCGCGTCCCGCTGCGTGATCCGCTGGCACGGGGGGTGATCTGGGGGCTGAGCCTGCGTCATGGCATCGGCCACCTGTTGCGGGCCGTCTATGAGGGCACGGCGATGGGGTGTCGCCATATCGTCGAGAACCTCGCCGGGGCCGGACTCGAAACAGCAAGCCTCCGCGCCTGCGGTGGCGGCACGCGCAGCCGTCTCTGGATGCAGATACATGCCGATGTGTTGCAGAAGCCGATACTGCTGACAGAACAGCCGCAGGCCTCCGCCCTGGGCACTGCCATCTGCGCCGCTGCAGGTGCAGGTCTATACGCCGGCGTCGCCGAGGCCTCACAACAGATGGTCCGCATCACCACCGAGGTCGAGCCCGACGCCGCGAACGCGCAGCGCTACGACGCACTGTTCGGCCGCTACCTGAGGACCTATCCTGCGCTGGCGGACTTGATGCACGAGAGCGCGGAGGATGAGGCCATCGCGGAGGACGACTAGGGGTGAGGCACCTGGGGACGCGGATACGAGGAGGGCTACGTTGCGGCAGGACAGGAGGCGTGGAGCACAGGAGTCGGAGCATGTGGCGGCCGCGATCCGCGCAGCCATCGCCGCCGATGTGCCTGCGGTCCTCGAAGGCCTCATCGGCAGCTATCACCCCATTGATATCGCCATGGCCATGCGCGCGTTGAAGCGCCCACAGCGGGAGGCCGTCTTCCAACTGCTCAACGTCGAGGATTCCGGTATCGTGCTGGAGGAGGTTGACGACGAGGTCACCGTCGAGTTGGCCGAGGGCACCGATGACGAGGAGATGGCCGAGATCATAGACGCCGTCCCACCTGATGTGGGGGCCGATCTGCTCAACTTGCTGGATGACGAACAGATGCACCGCATACTCGAGCGGATTCCGGACGAGTACTCGGACGAACTCGAGCGTCTCAGCAGTCATGCGCCGGCGACAGCCGGAGGCCTGATGACATCAGAGGGCATTCATGCGCCGGGGGATGTTACCGCCGGTGATGTCATTGCACACATAAAGACGCAGCAGATACCGCCGGAGAGTCTCCTCTACATTTACGTAGTTGACGACCAGCAGGTGCTCTGCGGCGTCATGGACATGGCGGAGTTGGTGACAGCGCCCCCCGAGCAACAACTCGGCGAGTTCATGGTGGCCGATGTCGTTGCGGTTACGCCGGATACGCACCGCGCCGAGGCGATCCGCCTCGTTGACCAATACGATCTGCGGGCCCTGCCGGTAGTCAATGAAGCGGGGCAACTACTGGGGCAGGTCACCTTCGACGACATCATTGACGCCCTGCAGGACGAGCACACCGAGGACATCGCGCGTTTTGCGGGCACGAGTCCGAAGGACCTGCTCGCCGAATCGAGCCTGCAGGTCATGTGGCTGCGCTTGCCGTGGCTGGCGGTGTGCTTCGCCGGCACGCTGATTTCGGCAGCAATCATCACCTCGTTCAGCGATCTTCTGAAGGCCTATGTGGAGTTGGCGGCGTTCATTCCGGTCATCAACGCGACCAGCGGCAATGCGGGCCTGCAGTCGGCTACAATCATGGTACGGTCGCTGTCGCTGGGGTACGTGCAGAGCCAGAGCGTGCTGCGGCTGATGCTGCGGCAGGTGGCGACAGCGCTGATGCTTGCGGTGGTGACGGCG
>JAUWOG010000765.1 GCA_030612305.1 Armatimonadota bacterium
AAGTATGTTCGTTTATTGGAGGGCTTTGGTTTCCCACGACAACAAGTTTGAGATGTCCAATTGGAGAAGTTGAGGCGAACGGACTCGGGGGCGGAAGACTCGGGCTGGAAGCTGGCAATTGGACAAGCATAGCTTGTCCAAATGCCACCTGAGCTTTCGATGAGGCCGAAAGCTCAGGCCGAGCCACCCATCTCTTGGGAGGCCGAGCCACCCATCTCTTGGGAGGCCGAGCCACCCATTGATAAATGATGCGTCAAGCTCAAAGCTAAGGCCGAGCTGTACGATCTGGTGATCGTCGAGCTCAGGTAATGACCCGATTGTACGCATGAGGGAGCAAGGCATAGAGCAGGACTTCCAGCACAGGAGGTGCCATAGATGAGTGAGATGCACGAACTGAGTGCAGATGTAGTGGTAGTCGGGGGAGGGCTGTCCGGGGTGTGTGCTGCACTGGCGTCGGCGCGCAGCGGGGCCGCGACGATCCTGCTTCACGACCGGCCGATGCTCGGGGGCAATACCTCGAGTGAGATTCGCGTCCATGCCGGCGGCGCAGACCACTCCGGCGCGCGGCCCCACTGCCGGGAGTCGGGCATCATAGACGAAATCCGCCTCGAAGATGCGGTCCGCAATCCGCAGCGCTGCGCGCAAATGTGGGACCTCATTCTCTATGAGAAATGCCACGATGAGCCGAACCTCACGCTCTACCTCAACACCACCTGCACCGGAGCGCCGACCGACGGCGAAGGGCGCATCGTGGAGACGGAGGCCTCCCGGGAAACGACCGAGGACCGCTTTGTCATTTCGGGCCGCTTCTTCATTGACTGCACGGGTGACGGACGCCTGGCCGCCGAAGCGGGTGCCGAGTATCGCGTCGGCCGCGAGGGCGGTGAGGAATTCGACGAGCCGAACGCCCAGGGCCCCGACGACAAGACGATGGGTGCCTCGCTGCTGGGGGGCGCCGAGAATGTGGGTGTGCCAGGGCCTTGCACGCCGCCCGGTTTCGCCCGCAAGTTCACCGAAGATGACTTCCCCCACCACCGCGGCCACAGCCAGTTCGACCACGGCTACTGGTGGGTCGAATACGGCGGCGAGATGAATACCATCAAGGACAAGGAAACCATCCGCGACGAGCTGCTGGCGATCATGATGGGTGTCTGGGATCACATCAAGAATGGTGGCCGGCACGGGGCGGACAACTGGGTGCTGAAATGGTTTGGCTGGGTGCCGGGGCATCGGGAGTCGCGGCGGATTATCGGCGACCATATATTGACCGAAAATGACCTGATGGGATCGGTAGCATTTGAGGATCGCGTGGCTCACGGCGGCTGGCCGATGGATACTCACCCGCCCGGCGGCATGTACAGTGACGAGCCGCCGTCCAACTACCTCCACACTCCTGACATCTACAGCATCCCGCTGCGTGCGCTGTATGCGCGCGATGTGAGCAATCTGTTCATGGCGGGCCGCTGCATCTCCGCGTCTCACATGGCGATGTCATCCACGCGCCTGGCAGCCACCGG
>JAUWOG010000605.1 GCA_030612305.1 Armatimonadota bacterium
GAAGTCGGTGTCGGCGAGGATCTCGGCAGTAGGCCCGGTGCGGATGATGCTGCCGGCCTGGCCCTCTCAGGACGACGCGCATGTCCTCAAGCGATATTGACGTGTCCTATGTCTGAGATGTCCGGTCCTTTCGAGTTGAGCTGGTGGAGCTATTCTCGCCAGGGCCGACAGCCTGGCGCACAGAATCCAGCAGTTGTTGAGAAAACCTAAGCGCATCGGCAGCTTCGTCGTCTGTTGGCGGCACCTCTTCGGGATAGCGCGAGGCGACAGCATGTTGGTTGAGCGTCCTGAGGCCGTCTTGAGGCGGTTGTTTGCCACCGCGTTGCTCAATGAGGGCACTAAGGGAAAGCAGAGAGTGCGTTCTTGGGATGTCTTCCTCGCCGAGCCATGCCAGATAGGCCTTGAGGGCTTTCTCGGCGGCTTGCTGTGCATGGAAACAGACAGCGGCCGGGAAGTTCTGCGGAAGGAGAACGTCGGCAACCTGGAAGTCCTTGTCCGCGTAGTCCATCCATGCTTGATAGGATGGACGGGCTTCGTCAGGCGGCTTCATAGAGCCGCACCCCCTTGCGGTCAGCCTGACGTGTGACGAAGCCACGAAGATGTCGCCCGCGCTCCCATGCCTGGGGCGTGCGCACAAGCAGATCGAAATGCAGGGGAGCCAACACCGGCTCGATGATCTCCCCCAGCGCCACTGCCAAGCGGATGGGAGAGACCGTGTCTGCCACCACTAGCAAATCCACGTCACTGCCTTCTTGCTGCCGTCCCTCCGCATACGATCCGAACAGGATGATGAGCTGAGGGTTTGTGGCCTCCACGATACGTCGCACCGCTTCTTCCAGCTTCCGTTGAAGGTCAGGTGGCAAGGCTAGAATGTCAGTTACCACGATCAGTTACCTCCCTCGGGAGAATTCGGTCTCGAACTAAGGCGCACCCGGCAGTATCTCCGGCAGTAGAGTATTCGATGCGGCGGAGGGAATGTCCTTCGTGTTGTGCGGAGGGAGAGTGTGGGTGAGGTCAGAGGCCGGCGGAGGTGAGGAAGTCGGTGTCGGCGAGGATCTCGGCAGTAGGCCCGGTGCGGATGATGCTGCCGGCCTTGAGGACCACGGCTTCGGGACAGAGACGGTGGACCAGCTCGAGGTCGTGAGTGGCTATGACAAGGGTGGCGCTGAAGGAATCAAGCAGGGAGATGAGGGCGCGGCGGCCCGCCGGATCGAGGCCCGCAGAAGGCTCGTCAAGCACCAGAATGCGATTCTCTGTGACGAGGACGGAGGCGATGGCGATGCGCTTCTTCTGGCCGATGCTGAGGTTGATCGGGTGCTTGTCGGCGTATTCGCTCATGGCGACAGTGGCGAGTGCCTCGGCGACCCGCGTGCGGACCGTCTCTTCGTCATAGCCCGCGTTGACCGCCGCGTAGGCGACCTCGTCGAAGACGGTGGGCATGAAGAGCTGATCGTCAGGGCTCTGGAAGACAAGGCCGACCTGGCGACGGATACCGGGCAGAGTGGAATCAGTGAGCTCCTGGCCGAGGATCTTGACCGTTCCGTCGCCATGGAGGAGCCCGTTGAGATGGAGCATGAGAGTTGACTTGCCGGCACCGTTGGGGCCGATGAGTGCGATGCGGCCGGCACGCGGCACCGCCAGGTCTATCCCGTCAAGGGCGAGAGTGCCGTCGGGATAGCGAAAGCTCAACCCGGTAATCTCGATGTCTAGAGGAGAAGCAGCCATGTGAGCGCCACCAGGGACATGATGAGTGCGAGGCCCTCGAAGGGCGTGATGCGGCGGTAGTGAGAGAGCGGGATGCGGCCGGCATAGCCACGGGCGCAGAGCGCGAAGGCCTGTGTCTCGGCGCGACGGGCCAGGCGGATAATGAGCACCTGCGCCATCGCTGCGGCGACCTTGACGGCCCTGGTGCCACGAGCGCCGCCACGGGCATCGCGAGCGCGGATCAGGCGGCGCAACTCCGCAGCTATGGACTCAAGAGCCCTGAGCATCAGGTAGCAGAGACTGACGAGCTTCGGGGGGAGATGGAGGGCGGTCATGCCGGCGAGGAAATCGCGCTGCGAGAGGCGCTGCGCGAAAGCGGTCGCGAGCAGGACGATGAGGGTTGACTTGACTGTCAGAGCGAGTACGAACCATGCGCCGTCAGAGGGAAGCCGGCGCGCGGAGAATGGCAGCTGGATGGTCTCGGCACCGGCCTCAATGGGGATGATGAGCAGCAGGATGAAGCAGAAGAGCACAAAGGACAGGAGGGGGAGAAGGCGTTTGAGCATGGATAGAGGCGTGCGGGTGAGGAGCAAGGCAAGGAGGGTGATGGCGGTGAGGACGGCGACTGCGACGAGGCGGCCGACATTCACGACCGAACAGGCAATGATGAGAGCGGCAAGCAGAGTCAGCCAGAAGGCGGGGCTGAGAGTGGTGTCGCGGAGTTGGGGCGTGAACTGAGCCGGTGAGTGGGTGGTGTCAGGACTCACTGGGAGGGGATCTCCTCGAGGAGTTCCTCGTCGGTCATGGCCTGGATGAGCGCCGCGCCGGCCTCGTCGTTCTTCGCGTGCATCTCCTC
>JAUWOG010000134.1 GCA_030612305.1 Armatimonadota bacterium
GAGCCGACTATGGAAAGCATCGGCATCTGCAGCATCTTGTCGCCGCCGAGAGCGGCCAGCCGTGTGCGCTCAAGGATCGAGTAGGCGTACTCGACGCCGTATCCCACTGCACCGGTGACCTGGTACATGATGATGTCGCTGGTGTCCATGCCCATGTCGGTGACGAGGATATTGACCTGTTTCTGGATGTTGATGTCCAGCGGCGCTTCATTGATTACCAGGTGCTTGTCGGCGAGGGCTGAGGCGCAGATGGTCTTGTAGTTGGTCTCGGTGGCTGTGCCGAGCAGGCAGCGCTCACCGGCCGCGGCCTCGCTGCAGAACGGCATGATCTCGTTGTCCTTGTCCGCATCGCCGCACCCCCAGATAATCAAGGGCACGCCGACCGCCTTCAGCACCGACTGAATCGTCTCCGCGCAGTCGTCTGCCGAGGCATTGGTAGCATCCGGTGTGGCGCTGACGAGCCGGAGGCAGATCATCTCCGCCCCGAAGTCCTCGACAGCCTTCTGCGCCCACGCTGCCGGGTCGCCCAGGACGTCCTCATAGGGCTTGAGGAGGGGCTCGGGCCAGCGCTCAGGCGCTTCGTCGAGAACCTCCATGGCAATGACGGGCAGGTTGGGCGTCTCGCCCTCAAAATGGAGAAATGGCAGCGTCGCCGCGCCGCCAACTGTGACTGTCGAGGTACGGGTTCCGCCATCCGCCTCGGTAGCCCCGATCGTAGCTGTCTGTGCGCGGGCAGGCCATCGTTCTGTGGGCATTGTAAAGGGCATAGTAGGATACTCCTTTTCACATATTCGCCGAGGGAAAACGGGAGAGATCAGTGTGCGGAATGAAATCGCTGGCGATGAATTCATCCATGAAGCGGGCATCGCCGCTGAGGTCCAGATATGTCAGCGATGAGACGATTTCGTTGGCCTCGTTGCGCGCCTTTCGGGACATCAAGGTGAGGTAGGCACCGGCGAGGGCGCTGTTGCCGACCACATGGATGCGGTCCCGCGGCACATCGGGGAGCAGGCCGATGGCTACTGCTTTGTCCACATCCAGGCTGCCTCCGAAAGCCCCGGCCAGATACATGCGCTGGACATCGGTTGTCTCGAGGCCCAGATTGCCGAGAAGCACGGTAATGCCCGCCAGCACGGCGGCCTTTGAGCGCAGGAGGTTGTCGAGGTCATGCTGCCGGATGCTGATGGCTTCCTCCGTGCCGCTTTCGTCCGGCCACAGCAGCACGAACTCGGCCTCGTAGTCACTCCCTCGCGCACGCGCAGACGGGAAATCAACGTTGATGGTGCCAGTCCGGTCAATGACTTCGGTCTCCGCGAGGGAAGCTATCATCTCGACGAGGCCGGTGCCACAGATGCCGCGAGGAGGCTGGTCGTAGATGGTCTCGTATTGGATCGTGTCGCGTTGAGCATCGTACTCAAGAGAGGTGATGGCACCGGCTGTAGCGGGCATTGCAGCGTCAATGCCGACGCCTTCGAAGGCCGGGCCTGCGGAGCAGGAGGCGCACATCAGCCAGTCGCGGTTGCCGATGACGATCTCGCCGTTTGTTCCCACATCAACGAGCAAGCAGAGCTCCTCTGAGCGGTGCATCCTCGTGGCGAGGATACCGGCGATGATATCCCCGCCGACGAACCCACTGACGGCTGGATGACAGAATACGCCGGCGTCAGGCTGCGTGGCAAGTCCGATGTCGCGGGCTGCCAGGACTGGCAGCGCACTGGCCGCAGGTATGTGAGGCGTGCGTCGAATTGTCGTGGCGTCAATGCCGAGCAGGAACGCGGTCATAGTGGTATTGCCTGCCAGAGAGACAGCAATGACCTGTTCGGGATCAATGCCTTGCTGAGCATATAGATGGCTGATGATCTGATTGAGCGTGTCTCGGATAGCGTCGTGCATCCGCTCCAGCCCGTCGTCATGCTGCTGGGTCCATACTATCCGGCTGATGACATCCTCACCGTAGGCTATCTGGGCGTTGCGGCGCATGCTCGCGGCTATCGGGCGACCCGTGGTGAGGTCCACGAGCTGCACTACGACCGAGCTGGTGCCGACATCAATGGCGAGGCCGAGAGACGAATCGGCGGTCGCGACGGGGCGCACTGACCTTATCTCGTTGGCTACGCCGGTGTCAGTGACCGTCACCGCCACCTGGAAGCTGCTGTCGCGGAGCGCCGAGGGCAGTTCTCGCAACAGCCTGAGGTCGGCGGTAAGCGGCGCGAGTTCGCTATCTTGGTCAGACAGGCCGTGGACGATGCGGTCGAAGTCGCTGACGGTGTCATCGTGAGTCGGCAGCGAGAGTGCCAGCGCAAACTGGCGAGACAGAGGAGTGAGGGGGAGGAATTCGCTGAGGTCCACGAGCTCGCCTGTCAGCACGTCAACATCTCTGACAGCGGGGTCCGCAGCCAGTGCCCGCAACGGCACCTCAACCGTAATGTCCTCCGTGACCAGTGACTGGCAGGCCAGTACCAGCGTCGCCGTGCCGTCCTCAGTGGCCTCTTCCCACCAGCGAGCGGGGTCTTTGGGCTCAACAGTCCCTTCCAGCACCACGATTTCACACTGCTTGCAGGTTCCCTGACCGCCACAGTAGCTGGCGATCTGGATGCCGGAACGCTGGGCAACATCAAGCAGGACGTCGCCTGGCTCGGCGGACGCCGTAATTCCACATCTCCGAAAGGTCACAGTGATGTCAGTCATAACTTGGGTTTCTGTCCCACGAGAATACTGCCGCACAGCAGTGATGAGCGCCGGCATGTTGCTCGTCACCCGTGGATCTCCCTCGGGAACTGGCGAGGAACTCCCCAGGAACGGGTAGCGTCCCCCGTCCTATTTGATACGTTCGGCGTACTCGGTCTTGAGGAAAGCCGGGATGCCTGACGATTCGCGGGGGCCGACGACGACCTTCCACCCTGATTCCTGCTCGAGGTCGCCGCTGAGGACAGCCACGCCACCCGGGAGGACGGCGATCTTGGCGTCAACTTTCTCCTCGATGCCACACTCCTTCATCGTCTTGGCGATAATCTCGGGGGTGAAGTCCTCCGCGGCCCACGCAGTGAGTACGGATGTCCCGGCCGTGTCCACGACCACGATCCAGGCGTTGAGGTTGCCGGCAGATACATCGGCCTCCACCGTGTAATAGGTGAGCGAGAAATTAGTGGTTATCAACACCGGGGAACTCGCATCGGGTTGCCCGACTTCGTACACGCCGCTCTCCACCTGGATCGGCTTCTGCGGGTCAGTGTAGATATTCAGACGAGCCGTTATCAGTGGAAGCAGCGTGTCGAGCTCGAGCAGGTCGGTCACGACGATGCCCGCATACTTGGCAATGAGCGTACAACCCGAGATGACCTTCTCGATGTCGTCATCGCCGACTGTAAAGCCGATCGTAGGAAAGCCCAGCGGCTTGACCTTCTCGTTGATGGCTGCACGCCGGATAGCTGTTTGGTCCTGCAGCACGGAGGCTGTGTCGCGAGCCGAGGTGTCCAGTACGAGGTCCTCGATTCCCGCCCCGATGGCCTTCTCGGCGATGTCGAAGAGCTGCTCGAGACTGTCGCCACGCACTACCAGGGGGCAGTTGAACTCCTTGGCCAGGGCGGTCATTGCATCCATGTTGTCGGCGTTGGCGGCGTAGATGAGCGGCCGCTTGTCCGCGCATGCCTCCAGGGCTCCGCGGAGGGCCTCAATGTCTTCGCTAATCAGGATGAGGGGGAGGGAAGATGCTTCGGCTGCGATGGCGGCAGCGGCTGGGAGGTTGCCATCCTGGCCGTCGAGAGCTATGAGGTCCAGCGTGAAGAGCATCCCGACGCGATCAAATTCGACCGCGCAAATGGTCTCTATGCGCTGCCGCAACTCGTCCTCGTCAAGAGCGCTGCTGATCCGGATGGCAATCCCGCAGGGATGATGAAATGTCTCTTCGTGGCGGAAGAGCACGGTTTCGCCGCCGATATCGAGGGCCTTGTCCCCCTGGCCGATGGTTACTGTCTTCATCGGGGGGGCAGCACTGCCTTCGAGTGCGGCTTTGGCCTCGTCTGTGACATGAGGGCACTGATCCAGAGAGGCCTGTTTCTGCGCGAGCTTCATGGCGAAAGCCAGACACGTGGGTACGCCACAATCTCCGCAGTTAGTCTTGGGCAGTTGTTTGTAGATGTCCATCGCCGTCAGTGCCACGCTAATACCTCCATAGTCTATGTACATCGCCGGACTGAGAGCTGGGATTCGGTTTCTCTCGGGGCTGAGTGCCCTACAGAAGCGCTTCCATCGCCGGAGCAGGATGGCCCACCTTCTGGAGGTATTCAACTAGTTCATCAATCGTCTCTGCGTCCTCTTCGGTGGCTATCTGGTTGGGCAGGTCGGGCATCTCGAGTTCCTGGCCCCGTTCGGTGAGTCCCTCGATGAGGTCGTCCTTGAGCTCTTTGGGCATCCAGACGAGGCGTGGTAGGCCGCCATCGCCGGTTATGAATTTGCGACTGATGACATAGCGCCGGCCTACGCCGAGGAAGCCCGGGGTCTGATGTCCGCCACCAACGGCGCCGGCTAGAGTGCTGAACTCCATGCCGAGAGGGGTCATGCCCGCGTATTCCCGGTTCACGATCATGAACCCGTTGGCTTCGGGCAGCATGGCGAGGATGCACTCGAAGCAACCGCACGAGGTCATCGGGGCGTCCATGATGGAATAGAGACTGACGCGCTCGACGGTGCCGTGGGACTCGCGCTTGACGAACTCATTAATCTGGTCCCACTCGCCCATGTCTTCGTTGAGGCAGAAGCCCTTCTCGACGGGCTGATTTGCGCCATGGGGACTAATCTCGTAGGCGGCCTTGCCGTCCAGCCAGTTGTAGGCGCCACAGAGCCCGAGGCGCTCGGGGCTGATAACGCAGATGTGGTCAGGCGCGTAGGATTGGCACAGAGCGCAGGAGTAGAAGATGTCCACACTCTCGTCGGTCATCGCGCCCATGCGCTCATCGCGGTGCCGGTACGCCTCCTGCGCCTCGGGCAGGAGCTTGTCTATCGCCTCCTGGTCGGAAATGATGGTGGCCTGGACTTTGTCAAGGATGACGCCCATCTCAGCCTTCAACTCGGCGATGATGACATCGCCAAAATGGCGCAGGCGCCAGCCGGCCTCAAAGGCGTCCTTGCTGACTCGTATCCAGGCCAGATCACGCTGACCCATGTGGAAGATGCCGTGGGCGTAGTTGGCCGTACTGTGGATACGACGCTCGAGGAGGCCTTCGAAGTCCTCCTGCATTTTGCGGCCGGCCACTTCGAGATAGATGGCAAGCGGCATCGCGCCGCCGACTTCCACGGTATCAATATCAGGCCCGATGACCTCGACCTTGCCGTCCTGGATGTCATCCATATCGCGCATTGTGAGATACTCAAAGCAGGTGGAGTACTTGCCACCGAATTCGACGTGCATGTCCGGGCGGCGCACCGTCTCACCCTCGAAGGCGGGGGCTACGGGCACGGGCACATCCACTTCACGCACGGTCACCTTCACGCCGCGTACGTCCACGCACCGCTGCACGATCCGCTCGTGGTCAAGCTCGGACACAAGCTCCTCATAGGTGCAGACGCCGGTGGGGAGTATCTCGGGTATCTCCGTGTCACAGATAACCGGAGCGCCCATGGTGATGGCTCCCGCACCGCTGGCGAACTTGAGGTCGTCTATGTCACCGAGGCCGAGCCCGAAGGCGAAAATGTGGCTCCGGGTGTAGTCGAGGCAGCCCTTCCAGTCTCCCTTGTCGCGCCCGCCGAAGGTCAGCGCGCCGCGTATCGCCCAATTGAGGGCGTAGATTATCGATTCGGTGTCCGGCCCGAGGGGCACGATGTAGGTATCCCAACCGGAAGCGGGGTCCTCAATGATACTCTCGTGCAGCACGCCGGCCTCGATGAGCTGGTCGCGCACAGTCTCACCATTGTGATTCCCGATGAGGAACGTCAGGATACTCCGCTTCTGGAGCTCGCGAATGAGGTACTCGGCGGTCTCAACGTCAGGGGCCGCGCCGACGACTGCAGCGAAGCCGGGCAGGCGGCCGTCCACTAGCTGTATCCCGAGACTCCGCAATACCGTGTCGGAGATGAAGCCATGCCAGCCGTCCTGTGGTTCGGTCCCGGCAAGGTAGCGCAGCGCCATGATGACCTCTTCGGCCAGCATGGTGGCGATGCCGGCGTCGAGGGCGTCGGCGAGGTAAGGCAGCCACAGGGCCTCGGTGGGTTCTTCACTCAGGAGGGTCTTGGTGTACTCGACGATCTCCTGCGCCTGCGAGAGCTTCTCAACCTCCGCGCCCAACAGCGCACATGCCATGGGGAGGAAGAATGCAGTCTCCGGAAAGCGGAGTTCCTGATCGGGGCCGAACTGCTGGAGGGCGGCTGAAAGCTTCTCATCGGCACGCTTGACGATGTCATTGGATGCTCTTATCGCTGCTGCAGCAACTATCTTGGACATCCGGGAAAGACCTCCTTGTAGTCGGCAACTCATGCACGGCCGGGGCACACTGTAACTGTCGCCAACCGGGAAATGTCGGCGATGCTGCGGCCTGAATTCCGTTCGCTTGGGATTTCTACTTCATTGAGTCGCCAGTGCGACTCACCTATACATCCTGGGTGCCTGCAGGCGCCCGACCAAGGCGCG
>JAUWOG010000508.1 GCA_030612305.1 Armatimonadota bacterium
GCACCCTCTGTATCCCCAACTGCTCCGTCTGGAGACACAAATCCGCCGCCTCGACAATGTCTCCACCACAAGATGGGAACTCGACTGGTACGGAGCACCGCCGACAAATACCCCTCTCCTGCTTGTCGCTCCCCAGCCGCCCGACTTCAACGCCCACGCCTACGCGACCCACATCAAGAACTGGCACCAGCAGCGCATTGCGAGTTTGCCGCAGCCCAGCACGCAACTCGCCGCCGACCTGCAGTCGCGTCTGCGCTGGATGGAAAAGAAGCTGAGGACAGACCTCGAAGAGAAGCTGCAACGGGCTGCCTACGCCGAGGAACTGCGCCTGGCGCGCCAGAGAGCGGAGCTCGTGCGCCGTCACCAGGAGGCCCTCATCAACGCCGACGTGATGCTCCCGCAGGCCGCGGAGACAGATGAGGGCCGCCCCTCGCAACGCGAGGTCATCATGGCGAAGATCGCCGCCGAGATGGCGCGCGGAAAGGAAGAATCGCAGCTCATTCTGGACGAATACGCGACCAGAATGCGCCAGGAAGCGCAGGTTGCATTCGTCACCGCGCAGCAGCAACTGTGGGAAACGATGAAAAAAAGACGCCAAACATCAGTAAGTTCCGGAAGCAAAACCGCAACCCGCATGTCTAAACGTCTAAGCTTGATGGAAGCTGTCGGGTATGACGTGGGTATTCTCGAGTGGAAGCCTGACGCAGCCGGCCTATTCTCGGAGAGCCGTGGCGACCCGGAGGCGGACTTCGAGGCTGCCTTAGCAGCCGCCGGCCGACAGGTGGCTGGGGCGCTCGGCGCACAACGCGGCAAGCTGCGAAACCAAATCTACAGAGAAGCCGTGTTGGCCGTCAGTAAGACCGCCATCGAACTCGACGTCTCCATCAGCATCCCGCCGCTGGACGAGGCCGGCGGACAGGATATGACCGAATCACTGAGACCGCTGTTGCGCCGGATGTGGCAACAGTAAGCCGACGTCTTGGGGAGGACAAAGAGTGCGGGAGAAGAGCTACGCTCTGTCACAACTTGCAGAACTACTGCGCGGCACTGCCCTGGGCGAAGATGTCACCATCACCGGGGTAGGCACTCTCCGTGAGGCCGAAGACGGCCAGATCGCGTTCATCGAGAAGGCAGACATGCTGCCGCTCGGTGAGGCCTGCGGTGCTTCCGCCCTCATCGTGCCGCCTGCTACAGAGTCCGGCAAGAAACCCATGATCGTCACCGAGGACCCGCGTCTCGCCTTCAGCCGTGTGCTCGAGATCTTCGCACCTGAACCGAGGTACTACCCCGGCGTCCATCCGACCGCTGTCGTCGAAGACGGCGTGACACTCGGTCGCAACGTCAGCATCGGCGCCAACGCCTTCGTCGGGCAGAACACCATCATCGGTAAGAACACTATCATTCATCCGCTGGCCTACGTCGGCCACGAAGCATCCATAGGTGACGATGTCCAGATTCATCCCCAGGTCTTCGTCGGCGAACGGGTAATCGTAGGCGCAAGATGCACGATCCATGCGGGGGCCGCCGTCGGAGCCGATGGCTTCGGCTTCGCACCCACGCCTCAGGGACATCACAAAATAGTGCAGATCGGCACCGTCATCATTGAAGACGATGTTGATGTCGGCGCCAATGTCACCATTGACCGTGCCACAGTTACGGCGACGCGTATCGGCGCGGGAACCAAGCTTGATGACGGTGTACACATTGCGCACAACGTCACGATGGGCAAGAACTGTCTGCTCTGTGGTCAGGTCGGCGTTGCCGGCAGTGCCACGATCGGGGACAACGTGGTAATGGGCGGCCAGGCCGGCATCAACCCTCATGTCACGATCTGCGACAATGTAGAGATCGGCGGCAAGGCGGGCGTCATCTCTGACATCACCGAGCCGGGGACCTACTCCGGATTCCCGGCCACCAAACACATCGAGCAGATGCGAATACAGGCCTCCGCTCGAAGAGTGCCCAAGTTGCTCAAGCAGGTCAAAGAACTCAAAGCGCGCATCGAGCAACTGGAGCTACAACTGGGTCAAGACAGCGAATAGCGTCAAAAAACTGGGCCCCAACAGGTGACAACGTCTGGGATTATTCTGTAGAATACCCCAGGCGTTATCTTTGTCTGCAGTCCAGTGCTCATATCCGTGACCGTGCTTTCGCACACGGAGCAACTCATGAAACACGTTCCAGCCCGTGCCCTCTTCATCGCGTGCCTGGTCGCGTGCCTGCTCGCGACGTGCTCAGTCTCCGCACAGACCTGCCGTGTCTTGCAGTTCAGGGCAATGCCTGCTCCTGACAGCAAGTCGGCTTGCGTCCTCGCCAACGGCAAGGTACTGATGCGGCTACGCGGTGACGACGTTGACGGACTCCTGGCACGCGCCGACATCGTCGCCGGCAAGCTCAATGTCGCTGCCGCCGCCGCCGTCTCCGCCGGCGATGTCGCAACAAAGCGCTCGCGAAACGAGACGCAGATCGTCATCGGCAACCGGAGCATCGTCACCGTTGACAGAGCGCTTGCGCGCGGCTCCAACAGCTCCCACCAGGGATTGGCCGAAGCCTGGGCGAAGAACCTCAAGAGCGCCTTCACGCAACGCTACATTACGTTTTCGCCTCACGGTAAGTTGACGGTCCCGGTGGGCGAGACGAGGGTGATCCGATGGGGTGGTGCGGTGAAGGCCGTGGACAGCGCAAAGACGGCAGACGACAAAGTTGCCCGCGTCCAGATTGACGAAGCAGAGAAGAAGCTCGAAGTGCGGGCCCTCACCACGGGCACCACTACACTCACCGTCAACGCGTTGGACTGCCGTCACACGATTGAGTTGGATTGCCGGAAATGGGCTGCCCGGATACCGCTCTCTTCGGAACTCCAGATTTCCGGCGGCCAGACGAGGACCCCCAGCCTGGTCAGAGCCGCAGAGAGCCTTGCGCGCAGTGCCGTCCAGGTCGCACCTCACGCCTCCATGAGCATTGCTGAGCCGCTCTCCGTCACTGACGGCTACCGCATTCGGGTCTCAGCCTCCGGAGATACGTCCCT
>JAUWOG010000369.1 GCA_030612305.1 Armatimonadota bacterium
ATGATGGCGGACACGCAGAGATAGAACCAGAAGCTCTCCGTCCATGGCAGAGTCTCGAACGTCCTTGGCAACGCAGGCCAGTCGCCGCCTTCCAGCAACGCCGAGCGGTAGCCAATCATTGACGGGGTAATCGGGTTGAGCAGCAGGTACAGCTTCTTCCAGATCAGCGCCAGCTTGTCGGTTTCCACAACCATCTGGATGTTGTACACAAGGGGTGTCAGGTAGAACCAGAGCTTCAGGACGGCTTCGAGCGCAAACCGAATGTCTTCGTAGTACATCCGCATCACCGCGACCATCAACATCAGGCCGAGCATGAAGGCAAGCTGGATGAGCAGGAAAACGGGGACGAGAGCGAATGCCGGTGTGACGACGACGCGCAGGACGACGAAAATGGCGACAAGAAGAAGCACGCCCAGCACCATGTGGATGAGATTCGACAGCACTGTCGCGACCGGCAGGATGAGCCGAGGGAAGGGGAACTTCTTCAACAGCGAGACATTCTCAACGACACAGATGGAACCGTCGCTGAGCGCCTGGGAGAAGAACTGCCAGGGCAGATAGACGGTGAAGAGGTGAACGGAATAGTTGGGGATGTTGATGCCGATGATGTAGCGGAAGACGATGGTCATTACGACGATCTGGGCCAGGGGATTGAGAAAGGACCACACGAAGCCCAGGGCGGAGTTCTTGTAGCGGACCTTGAGGTTGCGCGATACCAGCACGGCAACCGCTTCCCGCCACTCCCAGACTCTAGTCAGTTCCCTCACTTCGCGTCAACGGTCTCCTCTTGTCGGCCACAACGCCGCCAATGATGAAGACGGATTGCGCCGCGGCATCTCGAACCACGCAACAGGCAGAGCGCAATAACATAAACAACCCGAAGGGGGTTGTGAGTTTCGCCCTGCACTGAAATGATCGCCCGGCATTCGTCTTCGGCGTCTCAGCCCAGCTCGTACTCCAGCTCCCGAAGCCGCCTGTACAGTGCGCCTGACTCTATCTGGCCGATGTACTCCTCGGGCAGCAGCGAGCGGGAGGTGCAGGCAGCTACGGCCAGAAGCTGCATGTACTCGATCTCCTCGCGTCTCGCCGCGGTTGGGGCAATGTAGTCAGAGAGGGCAAATTGGAGGTCGGTGACCTCAACGGTCTGGCGGTCCTCAAAGGCTGCGGTGCGCTGGGCCACGCAGCAGATTTCCTTGAGGTCGGCACCGGAATACCCGGCGGTGCGTTCGCCCAACTCCGCCATCTCGATACCCTCATCGGAGATACCGAGGCCGCGCAGACTGACGCGCAGGATGGCCTCGCGGGCCTCGGCATCCGGCAGCAGAAACGGGAGCTTCATGTCGAAGCGTCCGGCGCGCATCGTTGATGGGTCAATGAGGTCGGGCCGGTTGGTCGCAGCGCCGAAGAGTATCCGCCCCTGGTGGGACTCGTCGCTGAGGAAGGAGTTGAACATGCCGAAGACGCGGCGCGATACGCCACTGTCAGAATCCGAGGTCACGCGCCGGCCGTAGGATTGGTCGAACTCATCTATGAATACGAAGACCGGGGCCATCGCTTCGAGGTAGTGGAAGACGCGCTCGAAATTCGCCTCCGTGGAGCCGACGTACTTGCTGAAGATGTTGCGCAACTCGACGAACGGAATGCCGGCATCATGGGCGAAACACTCCATGGTGAAGGTCTTACCACAGCCCGGCGGGCCGACGAGGAGTATCCCCTTGGGCACGACTGCGGTGCGGCCCTCACGCAGCGCCAGCGCCGTGTTGACAAGTAGTTCCTTCTGCTTCGGGACACCGGCGACAGCTTCGAGCCCCAGCTTTGGCCGCATGAAGGAGATGAGGTCGCCGATCTCCCGGGCGATGACCTGGCGCTTGTATTCGGCGGTGTGCTCGACGGTGACGGGCTGGTCGTCAGCCGCGGTCCGCTGCATCAGCCGCCCTATCTGGATTGTCGTCAGCCCGTCAGTGTTGGTGGCAAAGGCCTCCGGTGAGAGTGCCAGCGCATAGGCGGCGCGGTCATCTGCTTCGGTCAGAAGAGCGTTCGTGTAGGCGAGGCGTTCGTCGTAGTCAGGCAGCGGCTGTGCAATCGGCTTGGCTCCGCCGATGCGGCCATAGAGGTCTTCGCTGACATCCGCCAGCGAGTCGGCAAGCATGAAGGCGAAGTTGTTGCGGCGCAGGAGTCGGGGTTCATTGGCCCAGCGGCGCAGAATGGTGACAAGACGCCGGTGCGCGAAGCTCATGAAGCGCTCGTCCGCGCGAGGCGCCAGCTTATCCACGTAGTCAATGATGACGGCCGCCGAGTCGCGGGTAGTGAGGAAATGCTGCAGCAGGGGGATAGTCACCTCGGGCCGGTAGCTTTCCCGCAGGTCAACTCGAACACGCTCGGTGGTCTGATAGACCTTGAGGAAGGTCTTGAACTGCTCTTCATCCTGGGGGCTTGGGAAGGTGATGCCGGCAGCCAGATCGTAGAACACGGTCAGCTTGTCGCCGCAGAAGGCCCGGTGCAGGAATGCCGTCAGCGGCAAGTACTCGCCCCGGAAGAAGACGTCATCGCGCACACCGTGGACAAGGAAAACCGAGGCGGCGGCGGAGAGATAGCTCCGCCTGATCTCTTCGGCCCACACGGGCAAGGCACTCTTGTCAGCATCTCCCCGGCTGCGGGGCTGCTTGTCTGCCGGTGGCATCTCTCTCTCCTGTGTCTCGGTCTCGGTAGCGGCAGGCGGTGCGGCCAGGAAGAGGCCGCTCATGCGTCGTTGACCTGAGTGTCAATGACCTCCTGCAGCGCGGCGATACTGCTCCGCACCTCGGCGATATGCTCGAAGGAGTGCTCCTCCAACTCGACAGGCGAGACCGTCTCGCCGCTGCTGAGGCCTGCGATCTGTGAATGCACGCTCCCCAGTGAGGCGTCCATGTTGCGCAAGGATGCTTCCACGCGCCGGAGGAGGAGGGCATTTTCCGCCCGCGCCTGCTGCTCGGCTTCCACCTGCGTTACTGCCTCCTGCAACTGCGAGCGGGAAAACTCGTCGTCCGAGGCCTGAATCCGTGCCTGCAGGGACTTCCCCCTGTTGTCCAGTTCCTCCACGCTGTTGTCGCGCAGATATGCGTGCAGCCGGCCCGCTGAGTGCAGCAATACAACGCTCGCCTCCGCCAACTGCTCGACCTCGACTTCCACGCCGACGAGCAACAGCTTCACACTGTCATCCGCGCTCTGGATGGCCTGTTTGATCGTGGCGACGCGGGCAGCGATGTCCTCTGCAAGTTGACGCAACCTGGGCGGAAGCGAGGCCATCATCTTCGCACGCTCCCTTGCCGCTGCCATATCCTTCCTCACGCGAGCGGGTCCGGTCAGATAGACCGCAGCGATCCACGCGGCCAGACCCCCAGGGATCACCCACGGCGACAGGAAGACCGCGCCGCCGACCGTTGCGGCCGCGGTCGCAAGTGCGGCGGGGCCAAAGCAGGCCCGCAACGTGGCGGTAAGTGGGTTCGTCTCAAGCTGGTCAAATATCATCGGCAGACCACCCGCAAGGAGCACCTCCATCAGCACTATCATTCACCGGTGCGGCATCGAAATCCTGCTTTCCCTTCCCCTTCCGGCTAGAGGCTGCTCAGTGTTGGGAGCCGGGCGGCAGGGCTTGACCGACCGGTCGTGTCGGTAACACGAGTGCCACTCCCGCCGCGATGACCGGGAAAATGACAGTCAGTGAGAGGGCGTAGGAAAGGTTGCCGGTGCGGTCGGACACGAGCCCGACGATGGGCGTGATAATGCCCGCCAGGCCCCAGGCCAGGCCCATGCCGATGGATGAGGCCATACTCATGCCATGAGGGACGATGGCCTGGGGCTGGGCGATATTCACCGCCGCCGCGGCGCGCAGAGGGAGACCTGCGCAGAAGAGCAGCACGAGGGCAAGGGTGTGGGGGGGCTGGAGACTGTAGTAGAGCAGCGGAGGGCTGATGAGTAG
>JAUWOG010000257.1 GCA_030612305.1 Armatimonadota bacterium
GACCGTGTTTCCATTCGATGGGGGCATCGTACGGGCCGGGCGCAAACGGCGGCAGGGGTTCGAGGTTCCCGTCTGCGGCGACGATGAGCTTCGAGCTGAGCGCCTGCGCCTCTGTCTCGCGGGAGGCCAGCGCCGTCTCCAGGCTGTCCGCGGCGGGGAAGAAGCGCTCAGTCAGCGACTGCTCGTTGAGCGCATCGCGATAGGCGTTGCCGTAGGTGCGGAAGAGCGCCTCCAGGTCATCGCGGGCGGCTGCCGCGCGCGCGAGAAATCGGCTCAGATCGTTGGATGGCATCTTCGAGCGGGCGCGCTGCAGGTGATAGCCCATCCTGCTGAGCCGCAGGGAGTGCTCCTGCAGATGCCCCAGTCGGATCAGCAGGCCGTCGTAGCGCATGGCCGCCTGCTTGAAGAGGTCGGTCGGCCCGTGGAAGCAGGCCTGCTCCGTCTCCGGCTGCGGATACTTGGTGAAGGCCTCGTTGCGAAGCGAGTAAACCGAGAGGCTGAAGGGGTCCTTGCGCAGCGGGTATGTCAGTGCCAGGATGGTGCGCAGAGGCTGGGTGACGGCCTGGCCATTTATCTTCTTCGCGCGCGGGCCGGCCACGAGCAGGTTGTCTATCAGCAAGTGCGCGCGAACGCCGGTGGTCACCTTCAGGCCACACACCGGGCCCTCGCCGCACAGCGGGAGATTGGTGCCGAGGGGCAGCCAACTGATGCCGGGGGTCCGCAGGCCCGCGTACAGGGTGACGATCGCCACCTGGTAAACGCCGGCGTCGGCATTGAAGCTCAGGCGGATAGTAAACCAGCGGCCCGGCTGGAAGTAGAGCCGGCCGTCGGGCGGGCGGTTCTTGTAGCTGACCCGGTCGTGGAGTTCCTGCTCACCGTCTGCCGTTCGGGCCACGAACGATCCGTCGGCGGTGATGACCACCGCAGCCAGTTCGCCGCCCTGTGCGTCCACAAGCGAGAGCGTGGCACACTCGCCCTGCCAGGAGGTGGCGAGTATCTCGGCCTCGATCTCACCACTCATGAGCGATGGCAGGGGCATAGTCACTGAAGCGACGGCTCCTGCCGACGGGTTGTCATCGGTGAGTTCGAGACAATGGTCCGGGACCAGCGTCTGCCCCTTCGGTTTGGGATAGAAGATGACCGTCGGCTCATTGCGCACGGTGGCCGAGCAGTGGTCCGCGGTTTGCACGTCCACGCCGGCGAGGGGCTGCCCGACCGCATCCTCTTCGAAGGTGCGTGCCAAGGCGTGCTCAGCCTTCGCGTCTTCGGCGAGGGTCTCGCGCTGGCGCCCCGGCAGGTTGTAGGCCTTCAGGTCGTCGTACGCGACCCCGTCCGACCAGGTATAGAGGCCCGCGCACAGGCCCTGCGGCCCCGATATTCCGCCCTCAATCTGCGCATAGCCCTTGTCGCGCACCGAGAAGACGGTCGTGCCATCAACGAAGAGTTGCAGCAGGTCGTCCACCTTCTGGACGACCACGCGGCACTTCTTCCCCGCCACGGGCAGCGGTGCCGTCACCGGTCCGGCCAGCAGTTGGCCCTGCCGGTAGAGAGCATTGTTCTGGCTGTAGTTGGCGCCGAAGTGGAAGTAGTAGATGTCCTTGAACTCGAAGTTGGGCTGCGGGACGCAGACGAAGGCGCTGCGGTCGCCGGGGTTCTCCGACCAGGTGGTGTACTCGAGGCGGAAGTTGGGGCTCAGGAACCGTTCGAGGATGATGTCCGCCGGGCCGCCGGCGCCCCGGAGGTAGCCGTTCTTGTCCCCGGCGAGGCGAATCTCCCACTTCCCGCGCCGCACGCACCAGTTGAGCCTGGCGCGCTGTTCGGGGTCAAGGTTGCTGGCTGGGTACGACCCCAGTTCCGGCCGGTCAAAGCTATCACTGAAGACCAGCTTTGCGCCCACCGGCAGCTTGTCTTCCGTCCCTTGCGCGAGAGCCTCCGGGAGGCAGTAGCCGAGCAGCGGTGCCAGCAGGACGGCGACGACTACGGCAATGCGCATCCTGTTCATGGCCGAATGTCCTTTCGCGCAGGGATGGGCGGACGCGGTTGCAGAAAGACCTTCGCCCTTGCCGCATCTTGTCCTTCACTGCCATTGCCCTTGCCCGTCTTCGGCCACCCGGGGTGAGAGCTTCAGCCTGTCGGACCCAGTTGCGGCGCATCGGCAGCATCGCCGGGTGGGTGCGGCCAAGCGGCATCTGCCTATTCAGTGACCTGCAGGGCATAGACGCTGCCGTCGTCACAGGCAGCCACAATCTCTTTTGTATCCGGATTGCCGTCCAGTTCGCAGACCGCCACATGGCGCATCCATCCGGCTCCGCAGTACCAGGCGAGCACCTCGCCCTCGGCGCTCACGATCTTCACGGTCTTGTCCTCGCAGGCGCAGACAATCTCCAGCCTCTCGTCGCCCAGCACGTCGCCGATGGCGATGTCGCGAACGGCGGCCAGCAGATTGCTCTGCCACATCAGGGCGCCGTCTGAGTCGAAGGCGTAGAGGATGTAGTTCCTCGAAGCTCCCACACTCTCCAGCTTGCCGTCACCATTCAGATCGCCCACGGCGACAGCGGTGATGTCGCTGCCGGTGTCGTACAAGGGCATCTGGCGGCCCTTCCATTCCTGGAACCAGAGTTTGCCTGAGCGGTCGCCAACGAGTAGTTCAGCCTTGCCATTGCCATCAAAGTCGGCACAGGCGAGGGCAGTAGTGGCGCCGCCTCTGGCAACTCCGCGCAGCAGCTTGCCCATCGAGTCGTACACCTGGACGGGAATGGAGCTGATATTGCCCATGAGGATTTCCTTCAGGCCGTCACCATCAAGGTCACAGACTGTGACAGCACTCGGCGTGTGGGCCCAGCAGCACTCGTCCCATATAAGCTCACCGTTGTGGTCGTAGGCATACGCGCGCCAGTTGGCCGAGCCGATGATTATCTCGGCATCACCGTCATTGTCAATATCGGAGTTGGTAGCCAATACCAGGCGGCCGGTGAAGGGCTTGACACCACGATAGTGAGGCCGGGCATAGGTGCGTGGCGGCGGCATCACGGTGAAGTTCTCGCTGCCATCCTCCTTGACCGAGTACATCTGCTTGTCATCGCAGGCTGCGACGATTTGGTACTCGCCATCACCGAGGCTGTTGACGGCGGTGAGGTCGTTTATGGCGGCGGGAACGGGGTAGCGCCACAAGGCCGAGCCGTCGGGAGCGATGGCGTGGAGGACCATGTCCGTGCCACCAGTGAAGACCTCGTCGCGACCGTCGCCATCAATGTCGGCCACCTCCATTGTATTGAGCTGGAAGCCGCTGACAGCGATAGCCGCCTTGTCTGCAATGGCGCTTATCGCCACGGAATCGATATACACGTTGTGGGCCTCCGTGTAGGGCACACACTCGATGCGGACGTAGCGGCCCTTCAAGGGCTGCTCGACACGCAAGGGGTAGGGCACCATCGCATTCTGCAGCGGGTCGGTGATGTCCCGCCGGCCCAACAGGCGCTTGTCAGTGGCGAAATCATCGTCGCTCAGCCAGGTGTTGATGCGCTTGACGCCGCAGCCGCCGTTGAATGTGAGCAGTTGGCGGGAATTGACGACGATTTCGGAGATACTGACAGCCTCGTCCAGCTCGATGTCCAGAACCAGAGTCTCACCGTCCGGGAACATGAGGTTGCCATCTCTACTGAGTAGTTGAGGAGGCTCGGTGCCGGAAGCGACTCCAGTCTGCTCCGGCGTCATCGCTGTGAGGTTGACTTTGATCTTGTTGCCGAGCAGCGGGGCGACGTTGGTGTAGGCGTGAAAGTCATTGTACTCCCACAGCTTCGTCAGCTTCTCGCCGGTGCCCGGTACGCGCTCTTCCCCGGTAGCGACGGCTGATGCGTACTGCCGGAACTGCTCGCTGAGCGCGTCGGCGATGCGCTGCAGACTTGGTTTCTCAATCGGACGCAGCTTGAGAATGTGGTCTCCGACCTCGAACATCTCGGTCTTCTCGCCATCCACGGACGCATAGGTGACCTCCGTCTGTTCCTTGGCCTGCATCTGTGCCTCGCCGGTGAGGAGGTTGACCTGGACATTGACCGGCATGTTGGACTTGAGCAGCGGACCCCGGACCCGCACCCTCGTCGCCGCAGCGGCGGTGAGAATGTCGGCTGTGACATAGAAGGCGGCCGCCCTGATGACTACGCCGGGCAGTCCGCTTGCGTGGTTGATGCCCGCGGCGGCCAGCTTCCCGTCGTCATTGATGATGTAAGTCGTGCTATCCTCGCCGACGCGATAGATGTCAACATGCTGGACATCACCTTCGAGGTTGGCAGTGTAGAAAAGATTGGCAAACTGGTAGCTGTCTCCGCGCCCCATGTCGGATTTTGCCGCCTGGACGAGTGCGCGGGCCTCGGTGAGTGCGAAGGGCTTTGCGTTGAGCGATAGGCCTGCCGCTTCTTTCTCGGACAATGCGGCGTCTGAGGCGATCACGAGGTTGAAGCGCCCAGAGCCCTTTTCGGATGTCCATCGGCGACCGCGGAGGCTGGCGTTGCCCTGAGCGCGCCAGATGCACTGGAAGCTGTACTGTCCGGGGTCAATGCACTGGAGGTTATCTACGAGCAGGAAGAAGCGCCCTTTGGGCCATATGACGGCGCGATCCCAGCACACGCCGTTGTAGTCATCGAGGCGGGATTCGAAGATGCCGACATCTGGGAAATCGGCCTCGGCGGTGACCTGCGCCAACTCAGGCGTATTGCCCGCCCACCCGTCCTTCAGTATCGTCACCGTGTTGTGCTCGCTGAGCGAGCGGATCATGTACCCGTCATCATACAGCCGCGCCCGGCCCTTGTCCGAGTAGTTGATTATCGCATTGGCGTCGGCGTGGGAATGAAAGCCATACCCGAAGCCGCTGA
>JAUWOG010000098.1 GCA_030612305.1 Armatimonadota bacterium
GCAGCGGCTGCACAAGGCGAAAATGGTGGAGTCAGTGCGGGGTCCGAAGGGCGGTTTCAAGCTGAGCAGGGCGCCGCAGGAGATAAGCCTGCTGGAGGTGTATGAGGCTATCGAGGGGCCGCTGGTTGCAGAGACATGTCTGCTTACGACGCAGGTATGCGACGGCACGGATTGTATCCTCGGCGGGCTGCTGGAGACGGTCCACAGGCAGGTAAGCCGGTATTTGGGTGACACGACGCTGGCGGACATTGCCGGCGTTCTGCGGAGGGCGCTGGAGAACAAGGGGTGAAGCAACACGCCAGGCCAAGACGTTCCGGGCGATGATGAGCGCATGGATTTGCTCACTGAGTGAAGGAGGCGCCGACAATGGTGGTAGAGATAAAGGACGGCGTGTATTGGGTCGGAGTTGTTGACTGGGAGTTGAAGCACTTCCATGGCCACGAGCTTTCGACGCACCGTGGCTCGACGTACAATTCGTACCTGATACTGGACGAGAAGAAGGTGCTGGTTGACGGGGTGTGGACACCGTTTGCGGATCAGCTGATCGCGAATATCAGCGAGATCATTGATCCGGCGGAGTTGGACATCGTAGTAGCGAACCATGCGGAGGTGGATCACGCCGGCGCGCTGCCGACGGTAATGCGACATGCGAGGGACGCGACGGTGGTATGCTCGCCGAAGGGGCTGGACAGCTTTCCCGGCAACTACCACGTGGACTGGGATTTTCAGGCTGTGAAGACGGGGGAGACGATTGACATCGGCAGCAATGAGCTGATCTTCGTCGAAGCGCCGATGCTGCACTGGCCGGACAGCATGTTCACGTACCTGACGGGGCGCAATATCCTGATGCCGAATGACGCCTTCGGGCAGCACTATGCGACGGCGGGGCGCTTCAATGATGAAGTGGACCAGGAGGAGTTGTATGAGGAGGCGCTGAAATACTATGTGAATATCCTGACACCGTTTTCGAATCTGGTGAGCAAGAAGATTGAGGAGGTAGTGGGGTTGGGTCTGCCGGTGGACATGATCGCGCCAAGCCATGGCGTGATATGGCGCGAGGATCCGATGCAGATAGTGAGCAAGTATCAGGAATGGGCGGCGCAGGAGCCGGAGTGTAAAGCCGTCATCCTGTATGATACGATGTGGAATGCGACGGGGCGGATGGCGGCGGCTATCGGCGACGGCTTTGGCGACGAGGGCGTTGACTACAAGTGCCTGCACATGGCGCTGACGGACCGCAATGACGCGCTGGTCGAGGTATTCAAGGCGCGCACGGTAGTGGTCGGCTCGCCGACTTTCAACAACGGCATCCTCGCAGGGATGACGCCGATACTGGAGGAGTTGAAGGGCTTGCGGATGAAGAACAAACTCGGGGCGAGCTTCGGCTCCTACGGCTGGAGCGGCGGGGCGGCTAAGATACTGCAGGAGCGGCTGGCCGAGGCGAAAATTGAGGTCATCCGCGATGGTATCGAGGTGAAGTGGCAGCCGGATGCAGAGGGACTGGCAACATGCCGCGAGTTCGGCCGAGAGCTGGCGGCTGCGACAAAGAAGACATGACCACGCGTCACAGGGAGTGAGACAACCATGAGGCGACTGGCTCAGTTCGTATTGATGGTGTTTGCCGCGTGCATGTGCACCGCTACGGTTTGCGCACAGATAAAGGCGCCGGGTGAGGTGGATTTTGACTATCCGTCACCGCCTGTAGAAGGGAAGGCGGATACGTTCGTCATCGTCAAGGACGGTGAGGCTAAAGCGTGTCTGGTCATCCCCGAGAAGGCAGGACACGACGAAGTCCGTGCGGCGCGCAACCTGCGTTTCTACATCGAGAAGGCTACCGGTGCGACATTGCCGCTGCTCAAAGATGGCGAGGCGTTGCCGGAGGGTTTCGGGCGTATCTTCATCGGCGATACGAGCGCCGGGAAGGCGACGCCGCTTGAGTTGCCGCCGGTGCGCTACGGGGATGTCGAGATGCCGAATATCAACGCCTATCTCGTCAAGACAGTAGATGCGCAGACGCTGGTAATTCGTGGTATGACACCGAAGGCGACTTTGCTGGGCGCAGTGGGGCTGCTGCGACGGTATGTGGGAGTGCGGCGGTACTGGCCGGGAGAGCCGGGCGGGATCGGTGACGTAGTGCCGAAACGCAGCAGCCTGTCTTTGCCTGAAGTGGAGTGGCGCGACTGGCCATATTTCGTGAGTCGGATAATGAGCGGGCTGGACAACCGGGGGCCTACGAACACCACTGAGCGGTTCCTCACCTTCAGCGACTTCTGGCGGATGAACTACGCACTTCCCTCGAACGAGAGCTATTACCGGCTGATGAGCGCCAAGGACCATCTGGACGAGCCGGAGCTTTTCCCGCTGATCAATGGGAAGCGCTTCATCCCGCGTGTTGATGAGCGCGGGCGCATTGCGCACGGCTGGCAGCCATGTGTGTCGAACCCCCGGGTGGCGGAGCTGATGGTTGAGTATCTGGTGGAGACATTCCGGAGTGAGCCGGAGCGGATCGGGATGAACCTGGCGGTGAATGACGGGTACGGGGACTGCACGTGTGAGGCGTGCCGGGCGATGGATGCGCCGGGGGCGGACCCGCTCAGCCGCATCGGGCTGTGCGACCGGTATGTGAAGTTCGACAATATCGTTGCGGAGGCGGTGGGCAAGGAATTCCCGGACCGGATGCTGGCCTTCATCGCCTATGGTTCGATGCGGGAGCCGCCGACAACGGTGAAGCTGCACCCGATGCTGGTGCCGGTATTGTGCGTGGGGGGCAACGCCTTCGAGATGTGGGACACATGGCAGGCCACCGGCGCGAGGCACATGGGCATCTACCTGTACCACGACGACATCCGGTCGCTGATGCCGAAGCTGGATATCCACCAGTCGGCGAAACGGCTGCGCTATATCGTCGGGACGAACCTGGCGCGGCACTTCTATCAGGAGTTCTACGGGATCTATCCGCTCAATGGCATGGTCGGGTATGTGGAGAATGAGCTGATCTGGGACCCGCGGCTGAATGAGGATGATGTGCTCGATGAGTTCTACGAGGGCTTCTTCGGTCCGGCGGGAAGTGCGATGAAGGCCTTCTATGACGAGCTTGAGGCGGGCTATGAGGAGTGGCTGGCCGAGTACGGTCTCCCGCACCCGTATGGGAAGGACATGTCCTCGATTGTGGACACCAAGACGATCGAGCAGTTCAATGTGTTGCCGGTGGCGCGGGCGGAGAAGGCTTCGGGACACATCGCCGAGGCGCTGGCCTCGGCGAAGGGCGACGAGCTTGTGACGGAGCGGATCAAGCTCGTGAAGATGCTCTACGATTTTGCGGTGCCCGGGGCGAAGGCGTACTGGGCGATGGACCGGCTGCGGACCGGCGAGTTTGGGTCCGTGGCGGCCGCCGAACAAGCGGTATCTGATGCGCGGGAGGCTGTTGACAATGTGCTGGCGCTTGCTGAGTATAAGTTCGAGGTGATGGAGAAGCCGCCGGCGATTGAATATGCCGCGCACACCGGCTCCGCACTGTTCTACAATGACCTGAAGCAAGGCGTGGTTCATCCTCGGATCCTGAGTACGACGGCGTCGGCGTTCCGGAAGGTCTCCGCGTATCTGCTCGGGGCGCTGGGCACGGAGAAGGCCGTGGCGTGGTGGACAGAGCAGGAGAAGGCCGAGACGCGGCCGGCGTTGCGGGAGCTGATGGTGGTGGCGCGGTTTCACGCCGGAGGCAATGAGCTTGAGAACATGATAGCTGATGCGAGCTTCGAGGAGCGGGGCGCGAAGGAATTCGCCGGTGCCGATGATGACCTGCCAGCGGGGCACGAACTGCGGGAGGGAGTGAGTGTGTGGTGCGGAGCCGGCAGCCCGATGAGCTGCTCGCTGACTGATGAAGACGCGCACACCGGCAAGTACTCCTTCGCCTTCTGGGAGACGCAGCACGCGGGAGTGTCGGAGGGGATTTCGGTCAAGGGCGGCGAGAAGCTGCTCATGTCGCTGTGGGTCAAGCACAATGACGGCGATGGAGTGTACAAGGTGGATGCGCTGCCGCGCGGTGATGCGATGCTGCCGCGATACACCGTCGCGGTTCCGGACAAGCCGGGCGAATGGCAGAAGGTCGAGATTCCGTTCAACGTGCCGCCGGGCGCGCGTACTATCCGCATCTATCTCTTCGTGGACAGGCAAGCGCCGGACGCGCGCATCCTGGTGGATGACTTCTTCATCGGCAAGTATCCGGACTGATGGTTGGATGACAGCGCACGATAAGCGCCGGACGCAGGTTTGTGGAATAGGGGCGGCGAGGCCTACGTCTGGAATCCCAAAGGACAATGGAGGTGCTATCGTGAAGCGAGGTCAGACGTTTGCGGCCAAGCTGGTCGTGGCCGGGCTGATACTGGCAGCCGCATTTGGCGAGCTTGCAGTGGCTCAGCGCGGTGGGCAAGCCGCCGAAGCATTTGCTGATGCGCATCCGCAAGTGGGAGAAGCCGCGCCCGACTTCAGGCTACGCAATCTCGAGGGCGCTGAGATAGCTCTCGGCGAGCTGTGTGGAGACAAGCCGATAGTACTGGAGTTCGGCTCGCTCTCGTGCCCCGTGTTTCGCGCCAGAGCGCCGCAGATGGAGCGTCTCGCCGGCGCGCTGGGCGATCGCGCTCAGTGCATCCTGGTCTATACGCTCGAGGCCCATCCCCAGGATGTCAAGAGTCCCTACGCCAACCGCGTGTGGGTGCATCCGAGGAACGAAGAGGAAGGGGTGCTGGTTGACCAGCCGACGACCTATGAGCAGCGCGTCGCTCTGGCAAGGAAGGCGGTCGAGAACCTCGGCATCTCATTTCCGGTGCTGGTGGATGGCATGGACAACGCCGTCTGGGAGGCGTACGGGAAGCGTCCGAACTCCGCCTTCATCATAGACAAGGGCGGGACGGTGAGCGGCAAGCAATTCTGGTGCAACCCCTGGGAGCTGTTGAAGCAACTCCGGGGAGGCGCACGGGCGGGAGAGGGCCAAGCTGACCGGGAGCCGCGCAACATTGATGCAGAAGGCGTTGCCATCGAGCGCGACATCGAATACGGCAATGTGGACGGCTACTCGCTGAAGCTGGATGCGTACCTGCCGGAGGAGGGCGGGCCGCATCCGGTTCTGGTTTGTATTCACGGGGGCGGCTGGCGCGGCGGCGACAAGGGCGGCTTCGCCAGGGAAGGGATCAGGTGCGCCCAGGATGGGATCGCTGTGTTCTCTCTCAACTACCGGCTCTCGGATGTGGCGACATATCCGGCGGCGGTTGATGCCTGCGTTGCGGCGATGCGCTTCATTCGCGCCAATGCCGAGCGGTTCGGGATAGACGCCGACCGGATGGCGGTAAAGGGCGGTTCGGCCGGCGCGCATCTATCATTGATGATGGCCTTCCTGGAGCCTGAGGATGATGAAGTCAACGCCCAGGGCGAGCCGATCGAGAATCGCGTGCTGTGTGTGGTTTCCCAGTCTGGTCCGACCGACTTCACCGCTGTGGATAAGATGAAAGGCGAGAGTGCGCTGGTGAAGTTCATGGGGGGACCATACGAGGAGAACAGGGAGAGCTACGAGCAAGCCTCACCTGTGACACATCTGTCAGCCGATGACCCGCCCGCGTTGCTGCTGCATGGTGACGTGGACAGGACAGTGCCTTACACGCAGGCGGTGATCTTGCGGGATCGGATGGAGGAGGTGGGCGTGCCGGTGGAACTGGTCACGATTGAGGGCGGCGGGCACGGCGGCTTCAAGGGCGGGGAACGCGCTGATATCTTAGCCGCGCGCCAGAGGGCCGACGAGTTCATCCGCCGGCACCTGCTCGCGACGGAGTGAAGTCGGCAATCGGGGTTGTTGCGTGTTCACACATTGAAACGGCCGGGAGCGTTTATCAAGCGCCCCGGCCGTCTTCTATTGAGCGGCTGCAATTCGGCGGCTTGGGGCCTCAGTCGTCGCATGGTGGTCCAGTCCGACAACTTGGTGCGCTTACCCCATTTGGCGTGGCCGTCACAGTATGTGGCGTTGTGGGGCCAGCTAGTTGGCTGCTATCCAGGAATTGCCTGGGAGCATGATGAAGCCGTTGCCTGCGGGTGTATCACCGGGCATGATCCGGCTGCACTGGCCGTCAGGGGGGCCGCAGAGGGCGTCAATGCCAGCCACGTTCGCACTGTAGAACGGGCCGGCGCCGTTGGCGTATGAGCACCAGCCGGACCAGGCAACATCCGGGCCGCGCAGCTCAAATGAGTCCACGGCAACCGGTCCCGCGCCGGCGAGCTTGACGATGTAGTAGTTGTACGGCCCGCCGCTGAACTCGGCAGTGCCCGTCGCTTGTCCCAACGGGATGAAGCCGAAGCTCTCAGGGTCCTGACCGATCGCGTTCATGGCTCCCGCGGGAGGTCGCCCGTCTTCCCAGGTGTGGCCTGAGTCATCAGGGACATAATCCCCGCCATACACGGTGTATCCGGTTGAGCTGTCACCAATTACAACCTTGAGGCCTGTGGGCTGGACATCGCCCTGGGCCAACGGCGCGGCCGGCAGAGCATCTCCGCCCCCGCCGCATCCGGCTAGTACGACCATTAGGACGGCACCGATGACTATCGCCGAGCCGACATTCAGTAACGTCTTCATTGCAGGATCCCCCTTGTCAGTAACCTGACCAGTCTGCGTTTGCTGCTTCGCCAACAGTACTTCGGTCGTTTGCATGTCTGACTTCAACGGCGTGCTCCATGGGCGTGCTTGGCACGCGGCGGCATCTGCCACGGCGGACCGGGGCTGACGATTTCCAACCAGTCCAAACCGAGCAGCCAGGTGTGGAACAATCGGGGGGGCAACAGTTCCATTCACACAGCTACAATCCGGGAAAAGAGTTGGGGGGTGACATGGGGCGCTCGGGCAACATCGCCGGCGGTGTCACTAACCCTTCTCCCAATTGCAGTCTGCATACAGTGTTTTACCACCGTACGCGGCAAGGCTACAAGGGAAAAGGCCGTGTGTCAAGAGAATTTGCATTGAGCCGCCGACAATCTTTCTTGCGCTGAAGAACCTGTCGGCACGAGTCGTAACTCGGCCAGTTGCCAGGGGACGGAAGGGGCTCGTGGCATACGAGGCGATGCCGGTAAGGCGGGCTTGTGGCAGGTCATCGGTGTGCGGCGGAGAAAGTGTATGGGCAAGGCACAATGGCCTGCGTCTGGTCTGAGACTCCCTGCTGGACAGGAGAAGCTGAGGTGAACTGCTTGTGGATACGGTGAAGATGCTGCCGGCTGCGATGGTGCTGGTTCTGCTTGTTGGTGAGATGGCGATGGGACAGGTGAAGCATCCGGTGATAGACCACTCGTCGCTGCTGCAGTCGAAAGACCCCGCAGCGTACAAGGGACGGGTCGAGTATCTGATGGGGCTGTCTGAGGAAGAGATGCTGGGGCTGGTGCCGACCCAGGCGGGCCTGTACTTCGTCGGATGTCCGAACTGTACCGGCGGCCGCCAGGAGCACCAGCTAGTGTGGGATGTGAAGAACCCACGGGAAGTGAAATGCAAATACTGCGGGCATGTGTATCCCAGTGAGGAGTACCCGATGGACAAGGTTCAGCGGGTGACCACACCGGCGGGCAATGTGGTGGAATGTCCGTACTGGGAGAACGAGGAGGGATACCGCTACTATTTCGAATCCTGCATGAATTACTACGCCAGGGGCTACATGTCGGAGGCAGCAGAGGGCA
>JAUWOG010000666.1 GCA_030612305.1 Armatimonadota bacterium
CCCGACGAAGCGGCGACATGGCAGGCGGGGGATACTCAGTTCGTCGCCACTGCCGAGTTCGCGATGGTCACGCTCAACGATACCGGCATCCCCCGCGCCTGCATGGTCAATGGCACCCAACTGCACTGCGGCGATTTCGCCCTCAGCACACCACCCTCGCCGGCGGGGAAGGTGCTGAGCGTGGACCACGAGCACAACTCAATTACCATCGAGGGCGAGCTCGGCCAGCCGGGAGCATTCGCTGACCGCATCATCATTCTCGGCAACGAACTCCAGCAGACCAGCTACACGATCAAGGCGGGCACTGTCGCCGGCGGCGACACAACCCTCGACTTCGGCGACACGCTCTTTCTGCTCCAGATGGGCTATGTCGAAGCCACCGACAATGACAATAGCACCGTGACGCTGGCCAAACTCGGGCGCGTGGATGGCCGACAGCACCAGGGCCGCTGGCTATACAATGAGGACAAGTCCGTCGGCTTCCGCATCGCCACATGCAGCGGCTCTACCTTCAGGCTCGAGGGCGTCGAAGAGGACCTCGACGAGATATTCGCCGACCTCGATGACGACGGGCGCCGCCTCTACTGGGTCAGCGACATCGGCCCGGGCGATACCTACCGCATCCCGACCGTCACCTACGTCGAGCGCCAGGGCCCGCATCTGTACCGCGTCCGGAGTATGACCAACGCCGAGCTGGTCATCCCGCTGGCCGAAGTCATCGTTGATGAGCCCTGGCGCTGACGCCCTGTCTCACAAGGAGTCCCTGACATGCTGGCAACGCCGCGCCGTGCCAAGCCAAGCCTTCCGATGCTTGTCGCTGTCGGGACGCTGCTTGTCTCAGTCGCGATCACCTCGGCAGATTTCGTGCCCGACAGTTCAGCGATCAAGCACCCGGCGGCCCGCCATGTACTGCTCGACACCTCAACCGAAACCACGCGCACTGAAGAGCAGTTGCTCGACGCCGTCGCCCACGTCATGGGTCTCGATGAGCAGACCGTCCTGGGCATGATCTCCCGCGACAACGGGTTCAGCTCCCTCCGCTGCCCGGAGTGCCAGGCCTTTCTTGACCAGTTCGACATCGCCGATCCCGACCACGTAGCCTGTCAGGCCTGCGGCATGAAGTTCCCCAACGCCAAGTACCCCGAGACCTACATTCATGAGGGTAAGAACATCTCCGGCGAGCCCGTGCAGTGGAAGTATTACGCCAAAGACGGCAAGGGCTACCAGTACTTCTTCTCCGCCGTCGTGCGTCATCAGCGCCACCACTTCCTGGCCGCTCAAGCCAAGGACATGGCGCGGCTGTACCGCATGACCGACGATGAGCAGTACGCCCGCCGCGCCGCTCTCATTGTCGTCGCGCTGGCGGAGGCATTCCCGCACTGGTCGGTCCGTGAGGATCATGCCTGGTACGGCCGCTACATACTGACCGAGCGGCCCTGGGAGTGGCGCACCGGCATCTGGCATCACCAGTGGAGCGAGATGCCCATCAACTGCGTCTTCGCCTATGACCTGACATACAACTCCCCGATCTGGGACGAGCTTTCCAAAGAGCATGGCAACAACAGCCGCCGGCCTGTCGAGGACTGGTTCCGTGCCGCCTACAAGATGATATGCGAATACCAGGAGGACCGCGGCAACAAGTTCGGCAACCTCACTCCCTACACGATTCGCAAGGTCGTGGCAGCCGGGCGAGTCCTCAACGACCCCGATATGGTCCACTCGATGGTGCCCTGGTTTGGCGGCGTCGTCAAATCCTACTTCGGCTTCGACGGCATGGGGCGCGAGGGGGCGATTGGCTATCACGGTCAGACCCACTGGAACCTGAGCCGGGCCATGCGCGCCATCCAAGGCTACACCGACCCGCCGGGCTATGTGGATACCAAGCTGGGCATCAAGCTGGACAACGCAGACATGGCCGCGCGTTTCCCGATCATCGAGACGGCCCAGAATATCTCGGAGGCCGCGCGCTTCCCGGATGGCAGCCGCATCACGATACATGACACGGGCTGGCACGTCCGGGGCACCGACACCATCGCCGCCGTGCCCAACATCGAACTCAATGCCCTGGGCCATTTCGCACTCTCACACGGCGAAGGTGCCGACACCACGCAGGTGCATCTCC
>JAUWOG010000392.1 GCA_030612305.1 Armatimonadota bacterium
CGTAGCAACGACGATGAATGCCGTCCACAGAGCAGCGCCCCCGTGCTTTTGTCTGTCGAGAAAACGGTGCGCGATGAGCACGGCCCAGACAACGCTGAAGACGCCCATCAGCCACTCGAGGAGGCGGGCGGTGAAGTAGCCGTCAGCCAGTTCGCCGGCGGTGAAAAGCATCTGCATGGTCGCAGGAAACTGGGAGTGGTGATCGTACCAGAGAGGTCTCACGCGACCCTCGTGGGCGTACGTCCAGGCTTGCGCCAGATGCTGGCTGAGACCGTCCCAGTCGCCGGCGTCAGGGGGCAGCAGCGCGTTGCCCAGCGTCGCCAGCAGCCAGATGCCGAAGAACACAAGCAGGATGCGTCCGCCGGTGCCGGCCCGGCAGTCGCTCAGATACCGGCGTGCGGACTCAATTGCTCGCAGCACAAGCCGCCATTGCCGAATCCCGCAGACGAGCATTGCCAGCAGTACCAGGGCGACCCAGAGCAGCTTCAGGGCGGAGAAGAGACCGAGGACGAGGATGGCATAGGCGAGCGTGACGACTCCTATGCCGAAACCGGCGAGGGCGTGCGGCCATGATTCGCGCGGCGCCAGGCCCATCCAGCACAGCAGCTGACTCCCGAAGACCACGGCGGCGGCGACTATGACTGCGGCCATCAAAAAACCCACAACCGGCTCCCTCCGCCTGCAGGATACCGTCAAAGGAAATGCTGCTGCGAGCGGCGCAGAGCACGGCACGCCTCCGGCCGCCGCTTCAACAGCTAAAACGCGCAGGGATGTGGTGAGAGTTCCCTTGCACCGCCGCACCGCGCCGGGACAAGCGGGCCGCCGCTAGCGGGGACTTACAGCCTGCACAGGCGGATGACCAGCGTCTCGAGTAACATGCGGTCATCCATTACTTGATCCGTCTGCCCCTTGAGCGCGACATCGGCCTTGAAGGTCTCGACGATCGCGCGAGCCAACTGGGCGTTGGTGAAGAGCCTGGCCTGCTCGGCATATTTGCGACCGATCGCATTCATCCCGCGGACGGCATCGAAGATGTTATGCTCTTTGGGGAGGCGTGCCTTGATCGCATCAGGGCAGTCCCGGCCGGCAAGCAAGCTGATGTTCTCCCCCAGCAGGTAGTTGGCTTGCCACAGGAGACGCAGATGCCTGACGATCATGGCGAGGACCGGGATGCCGGCCCCACGTGCGGCATGAGCGGGCAGCAGAGCCGGCAGCGCCTCGAGAGCCGCCGCCGTAGCGCGCTTGCCGATGGCGTCCGTCAGGCCGAAGATGTCCTGCTCCTCCGTAACGGCGGCTGCCTGGCGGACATCGTCGGTTGTTATCTCCGGGTTGCGGTCAACGTATATGGCGAGCTTCTCAATCTCATTGGCGAGGCGGTCACAATCAGCGCCGACAGTGTCAATCAGGAGTTGTAGTGCCCCCGTTGCGAACCCCTTGTCGTGTCTGCCGACCTCCGCCTGTACCCAGCGTGTGAGGTCATCGCGCCACGCCACGTAGCTGGGGGTGTTGCAGTCAATGATGATGCCCGAAGCCTTAGCGAGCTTGACGAGCGGTGCGCTGAGATTGGGGCCGCTGGTGCGAGCGCGCGGGTCGCGTGCTGGTGAGGCGGTGACGATGACGGTAATGCCGCCCGGGAGGGCTTTGAGTGGATCCACCAGGTCCTGTTGCTGGCGCTTGGGTATGTTGTCGAGGTCGCGCAGGACAATGACCCGGGTTGATGCGAAAAGCGAGCCGGCGACAAATGAGGTGGTTATGTCCTCGACGCTGACGTCCCGGCCCTGCAGTTCAGTCAGCCCGAACTCGCGATCCTCCTCGGGGAGACGGCCATCAACGATCGCCCTTATCGCGCGCAACTTCAGCACTTCGGAGTCCCCGTGCACGACGAAGAGGCACTGCTCACCGATCGTCGGGAAAGACGGTATGTTGATGGATTTAAGGGATGCTGCACTCATGACAGGTGGCGAAACTCCCTCAGACGTTTGTGCATTGCTCTGACGCGCCTGCGGAGTTGCTGTATCCGATGCGCAGGCGTGTCAGGAGCATAGCGCGCATTGTAGAATTCGTCATTGAGACGCCAGAACCTCTCTGCCAGCATCTGCGGCGCGACCAGACCGGGCATCGCCTTGCTGATGACCTGGCGCGGAGTGAGCGTGTCGTCGAGCGGAATCCCGGCTCGCCGCCCAAGCTGTTGGCAGAGATGACGGTACTCGCTGCCCAGTTGGCCCGCCGGGCTCTGGTGGCGCGGCTTGCGACGTAGTGCCAGGAGCCGCCGAAGGTCGAATAGCCCTGAGAGAGCCCCGTAAGCGATGACCGGGAGCAATAGCAGCGGCAACAGGATACGTGACAGTCTCAGCAGCGCCGTGCGCCCGTGACCGTGTGTGAGCAGCGAGAACCAGCTTTGCTGCTCGTACAGTTGCGCCGCCTGGATGTCAAATGGCACCCATCCAACCTCCGGGAAATAGATCTCCGTCCATGCGTGTGCATCGCTGTGCTTCACCAGGATCTGCTCCATGTCGGCGTCGTACTCCCCCACCTGGTAACCTGTCGCAATTCTCGCGGGCACGCCGGCGAGGCGAGCAGTAACAGCGAATGCAGTGGCGAAGAGATCGCAGGCACCGCGTTTCGTGACATTGACGAAGTACGCGGCTGCGTCCGCATTTGAGGGCACGCGAGGGGCGCTGAGCGTGTACAGACAACGCTGCTCCAGCATCTCACGCAGCGCAATCACGCGGTCGTACGGGTCTTCGATGCCTGCGACGGTCTCATTGACGAGGCGGCCGAGATGCGCTTTCGCCGACACCGGAACTTGCTCGATGCAGGTCTCAATGAGTTCAGGCGGGTACTCAGTGCCACATCCGCGCAGGTCATCAGCGGATGTCGGGGGCATCATGGACACGACCTCGTAGTGGCGAGCGGGTTCCGTCACGGTGCCCGTCCAGAAGGCCTCCGCAGTCCACTGCGGGTTGATCCCGAAACAGCCGTATGCGTCCGCCTGCAGAGGATAGAGATAGCGGCTGGCTGTGTGAGGAGAAGGCGACCGCGCGACGTGGCCCGACAGCGTTATCTCGATCGGCTCGGCCGCGGCGGGCAGGAAGCCGTGCAGCCTCCCGGGGAAGGTGAAGACCTGTCTGTTCCGCGTGCGGCCCGGCATGTCGTCATGCGCCAATTCATACCGCAGCCGGATTTCGGAGCGGAGTGGGTGGTATTCGCGCTCATTCTTCGTCCAGCCGTGCCCCAGGTACTGGTCGAAGACCTGCGTGCGCCAGAGCGCGGGCCGGTCGGCCTGCACGTAGAAAGCTGGCGTGTGCGAGAGACTGATGGGCCCCGTCCCGACAAGGAAGTCCTCACCCGCGCAGATGCGAAACGCCATGTTCTGCAGGGCGACGGGTATGTGGCGCACCTGACTCGACATCCGGTCGAAGATGTTCGGCGAGTATCGGTAGAGCAACGAGCCGGTCGCCGTCGCGCCCACAAGGACGCAAATGATCAGCAGAGATGCCGCTGAGACGTGCCAGCGCGCCCAGCTTGGCAGCAACTCCTCGCCCACCGATGAACCCGAACACCTCCTCGTCCGCTGCAACAGCGATTCGTAGCCCCACGTATACACAAGCCCGCCGATGAACGTCCAGAAGGCGATCAGGAACTCGGTATTGACATTGACGGTAGCGAGGAGCCCAAGCACCGCCATGGCGGTGGCAGAGAGCAAAACGACCCCGTCACGGCCGCCCGGCATGCTCCCGAGCCCCGCCCGCCCCCCGCCGCCGCCCCCGGCG
>JAUWOG010000331.1 GCA_030612305.1 Armatimonadota bacterium
GGACGAAGTCCGCTGATGACGGTGGCGGCTCCGGCTCGCTGACTGCCTATCACATCCTCCGGCGGCGCGGAAGCACTGGGGCCTTTCAACAGATTGCCCAGCTAGCCCCGGGCACCGAGACCTACGCCGATACCGATGTCGTTGATGGCAACACCTACTACTACAAGGTCCGCAGCACTGACGGCACTCTCAGCTCCGAAACCGACATATCGCCCGGCGTTGTCCCGGAGAACGATTCTGCACCAGCGCCGGTTGATGACCTGAGCGCCCTCGACCGGGCCCCCGACGACGGCGGGGCGATTACTCTCGACTGGCAGAACTACAGTCCGCCGGCCGATTTCGCATTCTACCGGGTTTATCGCAGCGACCGGGATTTCTCATCAACAGCCGCCGCCACGTTGATACAGACCATCAGCAACCCCCTTACCAGGACCTGGACGGATGCCACCACTCAGGACGGCGTGGACTACTACTATGCCGTCGGCGTCCGCGACACTGCCGGGAATGAGGACACGAACCTCCGCGCGACCGGGCCCGTTCAGTCATATCCCAACAACAACATCACCATGGGTCCGGGCCTGCTCTTCATCGGGCCGGCGGCGGTCCCACCTGATCGCGACCCGGCCACAATGCTCAATATCCCGCCCGAACAGCTACAGGCCGCTCGCTGGAACCCCGCCATCGAGGAGTATGAGATATACGCCGCCGGCGCGATACCGGAGACGCTCCAACTGCAGCTCGGCCGCGGCTTCTGGGCCAAGCTCGACGAGGCGACTGTAGTCCACGCCAGCGGGGCCTCCGCTCCCGCCGGCGATTTCAGCATCGAACTGACAGCCGGATGGCACCAGCTTGCCAATCCCTTCTTCGCGCCTCTCGACTTCGGTGAAGCCACGGTCACCGTTGCCTCGAACACGATGGACCTTGCCAGCGCCGAGAACGCCGGCATCATCCGTGCGCTTGCATGGACCTACGACACCGGGGAGAACGAATACCGCCTTGCATACCCGGAAGTGCCCTCCCAGGCTACTTCACTCATCGCGCCATGGGGGGGGTTCTGGGCTCTCATCCTCGAGCCGTGTACGCTGACTCTCGCCCGCCCAGCCGGTACGGCGGCCGCCACTGGAGTCAGGACCGCGGTCGCCAGGAAAGGGACTTCACCCGTCTGGCCCGGCAAATGGCAGGCCCAGATTCTCTTGCGTACCGCCGGAGCTTGCGTTGACTCCCAGAACTACATCGGCATCGCCGACGAAGACTATTTCATCCCCTCACCGCCACCGATCAGTGGCCGTCCGCAGTTGCATCTGAGCGCGGCCAACTGCCCCAGCCGCCCGGCAGCGCCACTCGCCGTCGCACTGGCCAACAGCACCGCGCGCAAATGGACGTGGAACCTCAGCGTCACCAATCTCGCCGCCGGCAGCGAGGCGGAGATCGCCATGCCGGACCTCAGCAGTCTCCCTCCCGACCACACCGTGACCCTCCACGATCCCCTCACCGGCACGAGCACGTATCTGCGCACAACGAGTCATTACCGCTTTGTGGCCCGCTCCAGCGCCACGCGCTGCTTACAACTTACGGTCCAGCAGAAGGCCGCCTCCTCCCTCGTAATCAACACGATGAGTGTCCAGCCCAGCCGTAGCGGGGGCGCACATATCGTCTTTTCGCTCTCCGCCGACGCCGAGACTGATGTCGAAATACTCAACATTGCGGGCCGTTTCATCCGTAAAGTTGAACAACAACACTTGCGCTTGGCCGGAAATCATACTATATTATTCGATGGACGAAACAGTTACGGGGCCAAAGTGCCCGGCGGATGCTATCTGGTCGCGCTCAGGGCGAAGGCTGAAGACGGTCGCCAGGTTCGTCGCTTGACGAGCGTCAACCTTGCCCGGTAGCGCCGCCAGCGGTTGCCGGTAGCAAGCCGGCACCCACGAAAGGGCTGAGAGTGCATGTCGTCTCACTACCGTCTTGCAATCATGCTCGCAGCAATAGTACTTCCAGCAATGGCAGTCACGCTTCTTGCCGGCTGTGGCGGTGATGCCGCACCCGTTCCTCCACCTCCACCACCACCTACTCCGGTTGACACTGCCATCATCAAGGGCAGAGACGTCAAGGCCGACCGCACAACCGAATCACTCCCCGGCAGTCTCGTCACCATGGCCACGGGACAGTTCGCCTATGCCGATACGCTCGGCGAGTTCATCATTCGCGATATCCCGGTCGGCGACGGAGCCGTCGAGCTCACCGCTGACACCATCAGCGATCCCAACTACGGTTCCCAGACCGTGGCCGGCATCGGTGTCACCAAGAACGATAATCCCGACAACGCCCCTTCGGTAACTGTGGCTGTGCTGCCGATAGGGCTGGGCCAACCGCAGACCATCACGATCACACCGTCCCAGGCGACGATAGACCTCAACGGCGAAGTCCAGTTCGTTGCTCCCGTGTCCGGCGGCGGCGGACTGCTTCACGTCCAGCCCACCTGGTACCTGACGACTAATGCCGGGAACATTGACCGCGACGGCAAGTTCACCGCCCTCAACGTCGGCACCGGCATCGTTGTGGCTACCAGCGGCAACATCTCCGCCCAGGCCAACATCCTCGTTACTGCCTCGCGGCCGCCAGACATCAGCACCTTCCTCGTGGACCCGGCCAATCTCAACTCCTCCGGCGGCACAGTCACTGTCACCGCAGGAATCAACGATGGCGACGGGCTCAAATCCGTCCAAGCTCAGGTCGTTGACCCCAACAACCAGCAGACCGACTACGCGATGGCGCTCGTCTCCGGCACCACTCCCAAGGACGGTACCTATCGTCTCAACCTCACCATTGACCCCAACGACGTCCGCGAGAATCAGGATGACGCCACGCGGCCGCTCACATACAGCATCCGCGTCATCGCCGAGGACAACGCAGCCAACACCAGCGCCTCCGGCTTCAAAGACGTCGTCGTCGCCGGCATAGATGAGCCCATCCCGCCGCCGCCGATCTAGCCTCATCACATCCCATCCGGCTCATTCATCAACAGCTTTACCGGCTCGCCGCAATGGGCCGGTAATGCTTTTCATAGCCACATATCGCAACTGTGTCCGGCCCGGTGCCGCTCCACCGAGAGCAAGCGAGTGCTGACATGAATCCGATCGCACTACTCCTCGTCTGCATCTCGGCCGGCATGCACGCGCTCTGGAACTACTGGGCCAAACGCGCCACCGACTCCCTCAGCTTCCTGTGGGCCTTCAGCCTCGTCATGCCCCTCTTCGCGGGTGTCGCCGTCCTGGGCGAGTGGCTCATCTTCGGCCACCCACCCAACTTCGCCACCTGGAAACTGGCAATCCTCGGCGGCCTCATCCAGGCCATCTACATATCGTGCATGGGCACCGGCTACAACCGTGGCGATCTCTCAGTCGTCTATCCGGTCTCACGCGGCCTTGCGCCCGTGGTCATCGCCCTGCTCGCATGGTTTTTCCTTCATGAGTTGCCATCCGCGGTCGGCTTTGTGGCTATCATCGTGATCCTTCTGGGCGCGCTCATTCTTGCCTACGACGTGCTGCACCAACGCGCCGGCACGGATACCGCTTCCCGGCCCGCTTCGTCCGTCAGATTCGCTCTCTTCGCCTCCGTCACCATCGCTCTCTACCACGTGGTTGATAAGGCCGGCGCCCAGGGCTCCTCGGTTCTCAGCTACCAGTTCCTCATGGAAGTGGTCATCGCCATCGTCATCGCGCCGCTCGTCCTCACCAAGCGCCGCGAGGCCTTCAAGGCTGAGTTCCGCAAGCACCGCAGTCTCATCTTCGCCGCCTCGCTGATGGGCTACGTCTCCTACGCACTCGTCATCACGGCGATGATGCTCGAGTCGGTCGCCTATGTCGCCGCCGCCCGCAATGTCAGCATCCTCATCGGAATCGTGCTCGGAGCGACGCGCCTGCGCGAAGGCACGCTCAGCGTGCGCCTGCTCGCCGGAGCCTTCATCGTCGCAGGTCTCTTCGCGCTGGCGATAGGGGGATAACATGGCCGAGACGTTCACCGAGATCAAGCACCGGCTCCTGAAAGATGACCAGGTCTTCCCCTGCCAGGTGTATCTGCGCCGCGCAGATTACCTCGTACTCCGCTATGTCAACGATGAGCCCAACGCTGTCGGCGGAACCGTCATTCCAGCCGGCAGCATCACGCTCGCTCACTACATCCATCTCCGGCCCTCAGTCTGGTGGGAGATGTACCTGCCCGATGGCTCGCCGCTGGCCGATCTGATCCACATCACTTCGCCGGTTCGCATCGGCCCGTCCGAGGGCGCATACACCGACCTGCTGCTGGACATCTGGCACCCGG
>JAUWOG010000501.1 GCA_030612305.1 Armatimonadota bacterium
CCAGAATGACGGCGAGGGCCGCCTGCGCCACTCCGGATGCTCGGACCGCCATGCCCGCTAACACCCCCCGCCCGTGTAGGCCGGTGGCTGGTCCTCGATGTTGGCGCCGGTCTCGCCCTGCAGCGGAGTGTCGCTCAGGAAGCTGTCCACCCGCTGCGGGCGCGTGGGCGGCGAGGGCGAGGCGAGCATCTCCTGCCACTTCTCGTCAGTCAGCCGGTCGGACACAGGCCACTTGAACTCGTAGTATGAGAACACGCCGCCCTTGGCGAGCTGTATCCCGCCGCGCGGGTCAGGCACGATCACATATATCCGGTACGCGTAACCGACTGCCTCTTCCAGCGCCTGATCGAATGAGGTATGCACATCCGCCACCGTCGCGATGTTGCGGTCCACCTCGCTGGTGATCAGATACCACGAAGTGATCCCATCATACTCCTGGCTGCTGTCCTTGACGATGGTGAGCTGGAGGCGTTCAAGCTCCCCGCCGAAGTACTGTATCCGTTCGTAGTCCCTCTGCGACAGCGGCTGCCCGGCCAATTCCAGTTCGGCGCACCTCTTCAGGAAAGACAACATGCCGCCGAACCTGCCATAGGCACTCGCCATTTCGGGACTGAGCAGACCGCGCGCCTGCAACCCGTCGCGGGCGAGCTTCGACAGATACCACAGCCGGCCCCACGCTTCCGGCACCGGCTCGACATAGCCGCACACCTGCTCCGGCTCCATCCCGCCAAGCGCCGCACCCGACGGCTTCGCGTACAGAATCGTGTCGTGCCGCAGCTGTGCCCAACTGCCCAGCGAAGTCGCCAACTCCTTGTCCAGCCATGCGTCGGCCTGCATGAACGTCGGGTAGCCCGCGCTCCAATCCTCCAGCAGCGCCGCCAGGCTGTAGATCCAGCCCCAGTACAGATTCGACCACCATTTCTCCTCCGGATAGGAGAAGAACTCCTCACGCAATATCGCCATCTGCTCCTTGTACTTCGGGTAGCGCCCCTGGTCGTAGATATCCAGCAGATGATTGTAGGCCCGCGCCGAGCCCAGCACCGACATCACATCCAGGCCGATCGGCATGTCCCGCGCGTCACCCGGATTCGTCGGCACTGGAAGCACCTTCGGCGATACCAGGTTCTGCAGCATGTAGGAATCCGGGATAAACCGCTGGCCCATGAAGCGGAACTGCCGGCCCTGCACTGCCAGGCTCCCGCCGATGAACTCGCCTTCGGAACTAGCCTCATAGAAGAACGGCGCTATCTGCGGCTTCGCCATTGTCCTGCGCGCGGCGGTGATGAAGTCACTCACCTTGCTGTCATCGCTCAGGTCGGCCAACTGCATTGACTGCCCGAAAATCTGCCGCGCCAGCGCCACGTACTGCCGGTAGCCGATGTCATCGCTCCCACCCACAAAAAACTCCGTTGGCTCATATATCTTCGCCCACAGCGCCCGCGCCTTGTCATCGCCGGCCAGGATCTTCGTTATCAGCAGTGCCTGCCGCTGGTGACGCGGTGACCGGTCCACCTTCATGCCCGGGTCCAACTCCATCGCAATTGTCCCGTACCACATCATCGCTCTGAAGTAGCGTTTCAGCGCCTCATTCCGGGTGTAATGCCCGCGCGGCCGGAACTGATCGTAGTGTACGGTACTGCCCATCAGCGGCGAGGCGCTGCGCCCGGCCATCGCCCCGATCCGCGTCATCTCGTCCTTGTACACCGCCATCTCATCCGCCTGCAGGAAGCGTGTCTGCTCCTGCCCGGTGGCGAGGCTCCATGCGATACTGAAGTAGATCACATTGGCGCGTGCGGCCTCACGCATCGGCCCGGCAACCAGCTTGGCCGAGAACTTGTCATTATGATACGCGCTCACCTTGCTCAACTGCTCGCACGCATCAACAAGATACTCCATCTCCACCTTGCGCAGGCTGAAATCAAAAAACAGGTGATACGCCTGCAGAATCGAATCCACCGTTATGAAGTTCGGTGTCGGCTTGTCACCGGCGTCTCCGTCCGCATACTCCTCATACAGGTAGAACATCTGTATGGCCTCATCGGGGACCACTACGAAGCCGTTCTGGATCAACCGCGCCGTCTGCGCCGAGGTCAGCGGCGCAAGGTTCTTCGGATTCGTGACGCGGGCCACATCCACGGGGAGTTGATACTGGGGGGCTGAGGGCTCGCCCGTGTAGCGGTACTGAGCGGGCCGCTCGCCGTCGGCGCTCAGGCACAGGCATGATCCCAACAGCAGTACGCAGGCAACACACAGTCCCACATAGCTTCTCGTCATCATAGTTGGCTCCCTCGAGCAGGTGCAACGGGAATTGGCCCTCATGCGGCCGTAGTGGATAGCGGAATACCGCCGGGCAGCTCTCAGCCCCGCACGACTCTAGCATCTGACGCGTCGGCCGCTAGTCATCGCCATTTTACAACCCGTAGCTCGGCTTGAGCTTCGCGTCGTTCAGCGTTCTCAGCTTCCAGCCCGAGGCCGTTGACTTGCGAATGCTCGGGGCCTAGTCATCGCCGCCGAGGCCAAGCAGGTCATCGAGCAGACTGTCGCCGCCGTTGCCGCTGCGTGAGGCCCTCGGCTCATCTGCCGGCTCGGCCTCCTCCGCCGCTTCCGGCACAGGCGGCGGTGGGGGCTGGACTTGCTGCGGCACCGCCGCAGGTGGCGGCTCTGGCTCTGGGACCGCCGCAGGCTGTGGCTCGGGCACCGCCGCAGGCAGTGGCTCGGGCTCTGGTTGCGGCTCGGCACGCCCGAAGAGGTCCTCCATCATATCGGCGGCGGGCTCCACAGGCGCCTGAGTGCTCGTGTCTTCCGGGGTGCTCTCAACGTGGGCGGAGACGCCGTCAGTGATGTAGACGCTCGGCTCTTCAGGTGCTACTTCCTGCGGCACGGGCGCTTCCCTGACCACCGGAGCATCTGTGCCCGCGAAGAGGTCCTCCATCATGTCGGCGGCCGGCTCTTCCGGTGCTTCAGCGCGCGGCCTTGCCGGGGTCGGTTCAGCATCCCCGAACAGGTCCGCCACCTGCGGCACGCCCGATTCCGCCGTCGCCTCCGAGTCCGTCATCGTCGGCACGGGTTTCTCGCGAGCATAGTCATAATAATAGTAG
>JAUWOG010000636.1 GCA_030612305.1 Armatimonadota bacterium
ATGTACGACCAGTTCGCGATCATGGACGTCAACGAGGAGAATGCCCAGGCTGCGGCCGCAGCATACAACATCCCGGAGGTCTATACGAATCTGGATGAGTTGTTCACCAAGGGGAAGCCGGATGTAGTGGTGCGATTGGCGCCCACTGACTCGGCGTTCGCCATCTGCATGGCCGCCGCCGAGGCGGGCTGTCATATCCTCAGCGAGATTCCGATCGCGTTCAGCCTGCCGCGTGCCGACGCCATCATCGCCAAGTGTCGGGAAAAGGGCGTCAAGTTCGAGGTCGCGGAGAATACCTGGACGTGGCCGCGCGAGCGGCTCAAGCAGATGATCATACAGGAGGGGTTGATCGGCGAAGTGACGCACTGCCGGCTGAAATACCCGTGCGGGGCCTACCACGGCTTCTCCGCGATTCGGAAGCTGGTGGGGGCCGAGCCCGAGCGCGTGCTGGGCTGGGACGGGAAGGTGCCGGTGGTCAATATGCTGAGCTACGGCGGCGAGCCGATGAGCGAGACGATGTGGGACGGCGGGCTGATGCAGTTCCCCGGCCATGTACAGTGCATCTTTGAGATGCCGCCGAAGCGCCCGGTGTGGCGACATGCCTGGGATATCGAAGGCACGAAGGGCTTTATCGGAGCCGTCGCCGGGACCATTGACGGGGCCAAAGGCCACCGCTATGGCGAGGCGTTGGTGCTCGATGACCCGAGTACGCTGCAGCAACTCACCGATGATTTCGAGGCCGGAGCCGCCGAGCGCGAGCGGCACTACCCGCTCGAATGGGTCTATGGCGAACGCGACGGGCAGGAGGTGCTCGAGTGCGTCAAGGTCAACACCGACCCGCCCGTGGTCTGGGAGAATCCCTACGCCAAGTACGGCATCTCCGACGATGACGCGGTCTCGAAAGCCACGTACCTGGAGGGCCTGTACCGGGCGGTGGTGGATGACCGGCCGCTGGTGTATGGTGCGGAGAACGCGCGGCGGGATATGGAGCTGTGGATCGCTATCCGTGAGAGTGCGTGGCAAGGGAATGTGTGGGTGGACCTGCCGCTGACTGAGATCACCAGCGTCGAGGAAGCCATGCACGCGGAGTTCCAGCGGCGCTATGGTTGCGATCCGCTGGGGGATGTGGAGAAGCAACTGCAGGTGGTTTACGAGCGGACAGCGGTGATGTGGACAGTGGTGGGGTGGCTGTAGGGCGCAAGCTTTGCTTGCGCAAGGGACTTTGCCTGCGGCAAAGTCCACGGCGTCCGGGCGGTGCCCAGTTTGCGCAGGGAGTTTCCTTCGGGAAGTCCACGCATCCCAGCGGGGTTTGCCTGCGGCAACGTCCACGGTGGGGCGGCTGTGCTTCCCGAGAAGTCATATCCGCCACATTGATCCGCCCTCCGGCTGGATTCGCCGAAATACGATGCTAGCCATACCCTCCCGCGTCGGCCATTCGGGTCTGAGAAATCAGCGTCCAAATGGGTCTTCGGGAGAGAGAAATCTTCTCCGGATAGTCCCCATGTATCTCTGCGCCTGCCGGCGTGTGCGCGGAGGGCAACCCCCGTTGTTCGGATAATTCCACAGCGATTTAGAGAAGAACTTTCGCCAGGGCCTTGACATCCAAACGAGTTTGTGATACAAACTAGTCTGCAACAGCGCCCACGTCGCAAGATCTTGGCTGTTAGAAGGGTGAGAGGTAGTGACCACGATGGGTCAAATGAGCGATAACGAGAAAGAACAAGACGTTCGCAGCATCCCGACCTGGACACGGAAATATGCCCAGAACCGCACGCTGCCAGTCGCGGTGAACCTGCTGGTATTCCTGGCGGCGTTCGTAGCCATCGGGGGGCTGTCCTATCTCACTGCATGGGCTTACGTGAGCGGGCAGCGCGTGTTGGCAGCTGCGTCGGGACTAGTTCTGATCGCCTTCATGCTGTGGTGGTTGTGGTTCAGCTTCGTGGGTGCGGCCAGGTTCACGCGGAGGATCACGGAACGCCTGTACCGCGCCGAGGGGGAGGTATCGGTGGGGCCCGCACCGGACCAGGTTGTAGGCCGCGTGTCGCTGTGGGTGCCCTTCTTGTTCATCTTCTGCATACTGGCATCCGTCCAACTCGGCATGATGGGCTTCTTCCCGATCCGCTACATGCAGCCGGTGTCGGCTATCTACTTTGTGCCTTTTGTGTGCTACATTGGCTCAAGGTGCGGCACGACCGGCAGCCCGTTCATGCTCCTGTGGCCCGCCCGCTACGCCCTTCACGCGAGCCTGCTCGTGGCGGGCGCACCCAGCTATTTCGCAGGCCCCTACGAGGCCCTGAACATGCTGATTCCGACTGTCGGCTACGGGCT
>JAUWOG010000396.1 GCA_030612305.1 Armatimonadota bacterium
CGCCGGGGACGTAGTGAGGCGGTATGAGCGGCTCGATGGGGAGATCAACGGCGGCACCGCCCTCGGCCTGACTACCGTTCTCGCCCTTGAGTGTGCTGACCGCGTCGGCGAGCATCTGGCAGTAGAGGTCGAGCCCGACGGCGGACATGTGGCCGCTCTGCTCGGCACCGAGGATGTCGCCGGCACCCCGGATTTCGAGATCGCGGAGGGCGATCTTGAAGCCGCTCCCGAGCTCGCTGAACTCCTCGATTGCGCGGAGGCGTTCTTCGGCCTGCTCGGTCATGCGCTCGGGATAGCGGTACAGGAGGTATGCGTATGCCTGGCGGCTGGAGCGGCCGACACGCCCGCGTAGCTGGTAGAGCTGGGAGAGGCCGAGACGGTCGGCGTCATCCACGATGAGTGTGTTGGCGTTGGCTACGTCGAGACCGTTCTCGATGATGGTGGTGCAGACGAGAACATCGAACTCCTCGGCGTAGAAAGCCATCATCACGGCTTCAAGGTCGCCTTCGTCCATCTGCCCGTGAGCGACGCCGATGCGGGCCTGCGGTACGAGGCGCTGGAGCCTGGAGGCGGCGTGTGCAATGGACTTGACGCGGTTGTGGAGGTAATAGACCTGCCCGCCCCGGTTGATCTCGCGCGTCACTGCTTCGGTGATGAGCGCGTCATCGTCTTCTCTGACGAAGGTACGGATCGAGCGGCGGCCCTGCGGCGGAGCGTTGATGAGCGAGATCTCCCTGATGCCGGAGAGAGCCATGTTGAGAGTGCGCGGAATGGGTGTTGCCGTCAAGGTGATGCAATCTACGGAGGCTTTGAACTTCTTCAGGCGCTCTTTCTGCCTGACGCCGAAACGCTGCTCCTCATCTATGATGAGCAGGCCCAGGTCGGCGAAGACGACATCAGAGCCGAGCAGGCGGTGTGTGCCGACGACGATATCGGCGGCGCCCTCTTTGAGGCGTCGGATGATGCGCTGCTGTTGCTTGGCGCTGCGGAACCGGCTGAGCATCTCGACCTCGACGGGGTAGCGGGAGAGGCGTTCGCGGAAGGTGTTGAAATGCTGGTGGCAGAGCACGGTGGTCGGGACGAGGACTGCGACCTGCTTGCCTGAGAGTATGGCTTTGAAGGCGGCGCGAAGTGCGACTTCGGTCTTGCCGAAGCCGACATCGCCGCAGATGAGCCGGTCGGCGGGGGTGACGCCCTCCATGTCGGCCTTGACATCGGCGATAGCGCGCAACTGGTCGGGGGTCTCTTCGAACTGGAAGGTGGCCTCGAGCTCCTTGAGCCAGGGCATGTCCTCCTCGAAGGCGTATCCGGCGGTCTGCTCGCGTTGGCGGTAGAGCTTGAGCAACTCGCGGGCGAGGAGTTGGGCGGACTTCTTCACCTTGCGCTTGGTCGTCTGCCATGAGCTGCCCTTGAGCGAGTGCACGGTGACCTGCGCGCCCTCGGAGCCGATGTACTTCTGAATGCGGTCGAGCTGTGTGACCGGGACATAGAGCCGGTCTTCGCCCGCATACGCGATGACGAGGTAGTCGCGCTCGATTTCATCCACGGTCTGTTTGGCCAGTCCCTGGTAGAGCCCGATGCCGTGGTTGATGTGGACGACGTAGTCGCCCTCGTCTATCTCGCGGAGGCTGGTGAGTGAGAAGCCGCGCTTGTAGGCGCTTGCTTCAGGCCGGTGGAGCTTGCGCCAGCCGTAGATTTCTTTTGCGGTGAGGGTGACGAGCTGCGCCTCGGGAATTGAGAAGCCGCTTGTGAGGTCGAGGCGGAGGACATTGACCGCGCCGGGACGGAGGTCATGGAGCCCTTCAGCGACGCGGACGTCGTGGAGCCCTCTGGAGTTCAGGATTTCGACGTTCTTCCCGATATCCTGGCCGCAGACAAGGACGCAATGGCCGTCCTTCTGCCATTGCGCGACACCTTCGACGAGTAGCTCGACGCGGCCGCCAAAGGCCTCGGGGGGGGGGGTGGAGAGGTTGACTGCGGGCACGGCCTGGTCCCAGGGCACCTGTCTCTGGAGCATGTTGAGGTAGATGGTGGGGCGCTTGCGGGTGAGGGTTTTGATGCGGAACTCATCGAAGGTCAGACAGGCGGTCTGTGGGAGGCGGAGGTGGCGCCCGAGTTTCACGCCTCGGCGGTGGGAGTCGGCGACGTCCTCTTCGAACTGGTCGGCGGCCGCTTTGACGCGGACGGGCTCATCAATGACGAGCGGCGCATCGGCGGGGAGGTAGTCGAGGAAGGTCTCGCGCGCGCGGTAGAGGTAGGGCAGGTAATGGACGAGGCCGGCAGTGGGCTGGAGCTGCTGGAGCGCCTGGAGGTCTTCCTCCATGCGCTCGGTGAGATGCCTGGCCTCACGCTTCTTGCCGGCTTCGTTGAGGGCATCGAGTTCGCGCCTGAAGGCGAGCTTGATGTCGGGGAGCGCCTTCTGTGCGGCGTCCCTGGAGAGCATCACTTCGCCGGCAGGCCCGATGCCGACTCTGTCAACTTCGCCGACCGAGCGCTGGGTCATCGGCTCGAACTGACGGATGCTCTCGACGAGGTTGCCGAGCAGCTCGATGCGGACGGGGTATTGGAGTGCAGGAGGCGAGACATCCACAATGCCGCCTCGGACGGAGTACTGTGCGACGTCGTCAATGAGGTCCACGTGCTCGTAGCCCAGGTCGGCGAACTGGTATGCGAGCAGGTCGCGGTCACAGTCGCTTCCCGGCTCGAGCTCGATGCGGTTGGCGATGTACTCGGCTCCGGGGATGGTGAGAGTGATCGCCGACATGACGCTGGCGACGATGATGACAGGGCCGCCGGAGCAGAGACGCTCGAGAGCCAACATCCGGTCAGCCACGGTTTCGGGGTCGGGCGTCACGCCATCGTAGAGTGCGGAGGCGGTGGAGGGGAAGAGCAGCACGCGCCTGTGGAGGCGGTCTTCTGCGGCGTCGTCAAGCAGCCCGCGAAGGTCATCCGCAAGCTGTCTGGCGCGCTCCTCATTGAAGGTGATGAGGGCGCACGGCTGAGTGATGTTGTGAAGCCAGGCAGCAGCAAACGCGGATTTCCCTCCGCCGCTGAGCCCCTGCAGTGAGAGCGCCGAGCAGGTCTGCAGAGCTTCAATGGCGCGCGAAAACCCTTCGGTGCGGCCCAGCAGGTCAACGAGCGAGCAACTGCTGGTCAGGTTGGGAGCGTCCTGATGCGTGTCTGACATGTTATGCAATATGGACATGTATGAGTTCGGTGCGATGAATTGTGCAGTAGGCAGACTACTTCGAGCCAGGATGTGCTGAACCGAGATGTTCCCAGACGAGAGCGGCGGCTCCGATAGCACCGGCGCGGTAGCCGAGCTCGCCGAGGATTATGTTGTCAGCGTCAAAGCCGCTGATGATTGATTTCTCTCTGACGGTCCGGCGGATGGCGTCAAGGAGGAGACTCCCGGAGCCGGCGATGCCGCCGCCGATGAGGATGATGTCCGGGTCGCAGAGCACGATGGCGTTGCTCAGCGCCTGGCCGATGTATGCGCCTATCTCGGCGAGGATGGCGGCGCACATCGGGTCGCCGTCTGCAGCGAGTTGTGCGATGAGCTTGGGGCTGACGGAAGCGGGCCGGGTTCTGGCGTGTTCCCCGAGCGCTGAGTCGGGGTAGGCCGGGAGACGGAGTATGGCGCGGTCAATTATGGCCTGCTTGCCGACGAATGCTTCGAGACAGCCGGTGGTGCCGCAACTGCACGGCGGGCCATCGGGATCGAGGACGAGGTGGCCGATCTCGCCGAGAATCTGGCGCGGAC
>JAUWOG010000390.1 GCA_030612305.1 Armatimonadota bacterium
GCCGACCGGGATGGAGAGAACTAATCCGATCAAGTACTGCGTCATGGGAGGCGGCCCCGGACTGCAGGACAAAGGCAAAACGATTATGCATGGGGGCAGGTGGGAGTCGGCAAGCGAATGGCCGCCACCGGGCGTCTCCCCCACTCCGCTGTATTTCCATGCGGACGGCACCTTGAGCCCGCAACCGCCGGACGAGGAGGCGGCACCCACAGAGTACCCCTTCGACCCGGAGAATCCTGTACCGCCAATCGGCGGGCATCTGTCGGCGCTCCCCGTGCCGGCAGGGGGCTTCGACCAGCGCAATGACAGCCGCTTCCCCTTTGCGAGCGGAACGCTCCCGCTCTCGGCGCGGCCCGACGTGCTGTGTTTCACGACCGAGCCGCTGGAGCAGGATGTCGAGATAGCCGGGCCCATCGCAGTCAAGCTGTGGGTGTCAAGCGACGCGCCGGATACCGACTTCACCGCGAAGCTGCTGGACATCTACCCCTCGTCGCTGAACTACCCCAACGGCTGCGCGCTCAATATCACCGACAGCATCTGCAAACTCCGCTTCCGCAACGGCTTCGAGCAGGAAGAGCCGGCAGTGCCCGGCGAGGTCTATGAACTGACCTTCGAGATGTACCCGAGCGCGAACCTGTTCGCCAGAGGCCATCGGATCCGGGTTGACATATCGAGCAGCAATTACCCGCGCTTCGAGGTGAACCCCAACACCGGCGGGCGGATAGGGTTCGAGCGGCGGATGCGCAAGGCCGAGAACTCCGTCCATCACAGCAAGTCGAAGCCCTCGCATATTCTGTTGCCGATCGTGAGTAGCTAGTGGGGGGCATCATGGAGGATGTAATGCGTATCGCAACCGGAGGCATATTGCACGAGACGAATACCTTCGCCGAGGGGACTACACCGCTTGAGGCCTTCGTCGGCGAAGGCAGCCGTCAGAAGTTGCTCGTCGGTGAGGAGATCCTCAAAGCGTTCAGCGGGGTCGGGACTGCAACCGGCGGCTTCATCGCAGTCGCAGATGAACTCGGCTTTGAACTGGCGCCTCTCATCCGCACATTCCCTCAGCCTTCAGGCATTGTCGAGCAGGATGCCTACGAGCACCTTGCCGACATGATGATTGAGAAGCTGGAGCAGGCCATGCCTGTGGACGGCGTGCTCCTCGACCTTCATGGCGCGATGGTCACGGAGGAACTCGAAGACGCCGAAGGGGATCTGCTCGCCCGCGTGCGCAGTACGGTCGGCCCCGACATCCCCATCGTGACCACCCTCGACCTCCATGCCAACATCACTCCCGCGATGACGGCGGCGGCGGATGTGCTGGTGGGCTATGACACCTACCCGCATGTGGACTGCATGGAACGCGGCGTCGAGGCGGCGCGGATCCTGGCCGACACAATCGGCGGACGCATCCGGCCTGTCAGCGGCTTCGCCCAGGTGGACATGCTGATCGGGCCGCCCAAGCAGTGCACTCTCGTCTCCCCCATGAAGGATGTCCTTGAGCTGGTCCAAGACATCGAGACGCGCCCCGGCATTATCAGCGTCACCTTTGCAGGCGGCTTCCCATTCTCCGACATCCGTGATGCCGGTATGTCTGTGGTTGCTCACGCTGACGGAGATGAAGCACTGGCGCAGGACACCGCCGAGGAAATCGCCAAGTATGTCTGGAGCCTGCGCGAAGCGTTCCGGCTGGAGTTGACGCCGCTTCACGAGGCAATCCGCTTTGCGATTGAGAGCGGCGAAGGGCCGGTGATACTCGCCGACGGCTCGGACAACCCCGGTGGCGGCGCGCCCTGTGACGGCACGGTGATGCTGGAGGCACTCATCGAGGCAGAGGCCCCGCGCGCAACGGTCGCCATCATCGCCGATCCGGAGGCGGTAGCGGAGGCCATCGCGGCAGGTGTCGGGAGCCAGGTCACACTGAAGGTCGGCGGCAAGACCGACAATCGCCACGGTCGGCCGCTGGGTCTCACCGGCTATGTGAAGCTCATCTCGGATGGCAACTACGTCAATCGCGGCCCGATGATGACAGGGCTACCCACTGCGATGGGGCGATCGGTGGTCTTCGTCGTCGGGGAGGTCGAGGTAGTCCTGACCGAGCAGCGCATACAGCCATTCGACATGGAGGCACTGCGCAGCCTCGGCATCGAGCCCACGCAGCGGCTGCTCATCGGTCTGAAGTCGGCGGTGCATTTCCGGGCGGACTACGGGGACATCGCCGCCGAGATATTCGAGATTGATACCCCGGGTGTACACAACCCGGATGTCACCCGCTATGACTACAAGCATCTGCGCCGTCCGATGTGGCCGCTGGACGATGTATAGCTCTGTCTCGCAGCGCGGCCGGCAGTAACGTGAGCAGCAGCAAGCCACGTGACACGCAAGACGCCACACGCAGATTGAGAGGCATGACGATGAATGAGATGATGCAGCGCTGTAGAGAGATGGCCCTCGAGGTGCTCAAGCCGACGCAGGCACAGATTGACCACGGCCTCGAGCTGCATAAGGCTTCCATTGTCGTCGATTCCTATGGCTTTGCACCTCGCGCGGCGATGGACGGGGATGCCTTCAAGGCAGCCGTCGAAGCCGGGGCGTCTGATGCCGAACTGTCGGACCTGAGCGAGGAAATGAGCATGACGCGGTATGTCACCGACCCGGCAGAGCGCCAGGAATACATGGCGGCCTGGGAAGCGTCTGGTGTCACCTGCATCTTCCAGAACGCAGGGCAGGAAGGCCAGGCCGTGGGCCGCATCATCAAGCGCCTCGCCCGCTTCACCTACGTCACCGACATGATGCGGGATTTCGTCGCCAAGGCCGCGACGCCCGATGACATCGTGGCCGCCAAGGAGCAGGGCCGTCACTGCCTCTACTTCACCTGCAACGGCGTCCCGCTGCCCCAGCACTGGGACTACGTCGAGGAGGAGCTCGGCTACGTCCGCATCTTCTTCCAGCTCGGGTCGCGGATGATGCACCTGACGTACAACCGGCGCAACATGATCGGCGACGGTTGCGCCGAGCCTGCCAACGCGGGCCTCAGCGATTTCGGCAGGGCGGCAATCAGGGAGATGAACCGCGTCGGCGTCATCGTGGACTGCGCTCATTCCGGCTGGCAGACGAGTCTCGAAGCCGCGCAGGTGTCCGAGCGTCCGATGGTCGCGAGTCACTCCGCCTGCGCCGCCGTCAATGAGCATCACCGCTGCAAGCCGGATGAAGTCATCCGCGCCATTGCCGACACCGGCGGCTACATCGGGATCTGCGCAGTTCCTGCCTTCCTCGGCGGCAAGGGAGACATCGGCTCACTGCTGGATCACATTGACCATGTCGTCAAGGGCTTCGGTGCCGAGCATGTCGCCATCGGCACGGACGTGGCATACACTTCAGCCAACCTGGAGCGAGAGCGCGCCAAGGTGCCGGCCCGTCGCAAACTCCGCGACCCGTTCCGCAGCTTCTGGCAGCCCAATGATCCGGTCTTCGCCGAGGAGTGGCACAAGGAGCGCATGGTGCTGAGCCTCGCGTGGACGAACTGGCCCTTCTTCACCATCGGCATGGTGCAGCGGGGCTATTCAGACGAGGACATCCGGAAGATACTCGGCGGGAATGTCATGCGGGTGGCGCGCGCCGTGCTGCCGTCATAGGGCGCGCACTTGCCCCGTCGGACGAGGCATCAGAGCATCTCCACCTCCGTGCCTATGCCCTTTTCCACAGCTTGCCGGTACACCAGGTGCCCGGCGGCTACGTGGTTCACGGCCATGCCGGAATGGACGAACACTATCTTCTCGCTTTCATCCTGCCGGCAGCTCTCGTCCTCGGCC
>JAUWOG010000533.1 GCA_030612305.1 Armatimonadota bacterium
GCCGACCCCCGCCCTGGCAAGGGGGCTGGACGGGGGCAGGGCAGCAGCTGCGGCGGCAGGAATCCCCTCGGCGGCAGGGAACTCGGTGAGACTGAGGCCGGAGGCCTCGGCCTGCACGAGCGCCACGGCCCCGAGAGCGACCGCGTCATCGCCCAACTGGGACAAGACAATGCGGAGTACGTCGCGGGAAGATCGCAGCTTGTCCTCACGGATTTCGGCCTCGATGAGCGGGAGCAGGAAGTGCCCACATGCTTCCATCACTCCGCCGCCGAAGATGATGACGTCCGGGTCCACGATGTGACGTATGGCGAGAGCGCCCTGAGCCAGGTAGTGGGCTTCCCGGGTCATTACCTCGGTGACAAGCTCGTCTTGCGCTTCGAGTGCCGCCGCCAGTGCGCCGCTGGTGATGCGCTCGCCCTCGATGAAATCCGTTACGCATGATGTGCGGCCCTGCTCGATCTCCCCGCGCAGCTTCCGGACCAGGGCCGTCCTCCCGGCCAGCGCTTCAAAGCAGCCGAGGTTGCCGCAGGCACACTCCGGGCCGTCCACCATCAGCGGCATGTGACCGATCTCACCGGCCATATCCTCGGGCCCGGTGCGCAGCCTGCCATCCACGACCAGGCCGCCGCCGATGCCGGTGCCGACAAATATCCCGACTACAGTGTCTGCTTCCCGCCCCGCGCCCACCCAACATTCGGCAAATGTGCCGAGATTCACGTCATTGCCAAGCGCCAGAGGCACCGGGTAGCGCTCGCTGAGGCGTTTGGCAAGCTCGGGGTCGTCCACTTTCAGGTTCGGGGCATGCACGATGAGGCCATTCCGGCTATCCACGACCGCCGGGACGCCGAGGCCGATGCCGCCAGTTGCCTGCACCGCCAGGCACACCTGGGCCATGGCCGCGTCAATGGCGGCGGATATCTGCTCAGCAAGGGGTGTGTCGTCTTTGCGTACCCGCTGCTTGAAGCGCGAGAGTATCTCCCCGTCGCCTGTGACAACGAGTGCGAGGATCTTCGTTCCGCCGACGTCAACGCCTATGTATCGTTCTTCCTGAGCGCTCAAGTCCATCACCTGTGGGGTGAGGCTATTTGTCTTCGAGGAATGAAAAGAGAAGATCGCGGAGTCGCTCGGCCATTGAGCCGGTTTCCTCGTCATCGGGGTCGCGGGCCGGGCCGATCTCGCCGACGAATTCCGTGAACTCGTGCGCTCGTGGAGTCATCTCCTCCACGACCGCTTTGACCTTGTGCTTGAGGTCGGCGAACACCTCCCCGATGGAGCGGCCGGCGTCAATGGCGACAAAGCCGTACTCCTCGCTGAGCTGTTCGAACTCCTCGAGTAGCGCGCTCTGGTACTTGACGAAGGCGTCGTACATGCTCTCTTCGCCGAGATGATCCATACCGGACTCCCAGTAGTCGAAGCCTCCGCTTGCCAGGACACGCGGCAGCAGCTTATCAATTGATGTATTGAGATAGAGGATGAGGTCCGGGCGGGCCGCGAAGCCGTAGAGCTTGCGGAGCCAGTCCCGGTCGAGGCCGCGCACGGCGGCGCGGGCGATGAGCGAGTAGATGTAGCGGTCGGTGAGGACAATGTATCCGGAGCGGAGTGCGGGGATGATCTCGTTCTGGAGCCGGTCGGCGAAGTCGGTCGCGTAGAAGAGGCACTGGGTGTGCCGCCCCATGGTGTGGCCTTCCTTGGCTTCCCGAATATGGCGCCCGGCGAGCGTTCCCCGGCGCAGGCCGGTATCGTGAACCGGAAGCCCCGAACTCTCCAGCCAGTTGCGCATCATGCGTGTCTGAGTGCTGCGGCCGACGCCGTCAGTGCCCTCGAGCACGATGAGCTTGCCTGTCAGCGGCTCGTGGATATCGACTCCCGGGACAGGAACCCAGTAGTAGGGGTTTTGCATCTATTGGCCACCTGCTTCCGCGGGAGACATCCAGGCTCCCTCGGGCATGCGCAGGAGGGCATCGAGGAACGGCTCGACGATCTGTCGCACCTCGCGCTGCTGCTCGGCTATCGGCAGCGTGCCGTCAATGACGGTGAGCCCGAACTCGTCCACCATGCTGTCGTACTGGCCGATAATGCGCTTCTGGAAGAGCCTGAAGCTCTCGTAGGGATCATCGGAGAGGCCCATGTCCATGCCTGCCTCATACCACTTGAGCTCGGGCCGGCCCTCGAGAATCCGCTCCACGGCGACCTCAAGAGGCACGCGGAAGTAGAAGCCGACGGTGGGTTTGACCGCGAAGGAATACGCCGCTCGAATCCAGTCGGGGTCGCAGCCGCGAGCAGCGTCGCGCGCCAGTGCGGTGTAGATGTAGCGGTCGGCAAGTACGACTGCACCAGCACTGAGCGGCGGGATGATGTTCCGCTCTGTCCGGTCGGCGAAGTCAGTGGCGTGTATCAGGCTGAAGGTGAGCGGGGTGAGCAGGTGCTTGCGCTTGCCTCGGCGTGTGGTGCGCTTCACCAGCGGCGAGGAATTCCACTCGGAGAAGAATGTGCTGTAACCCATTGACAGCAGCCACTTGTGCAGGAGGCGGATCTGGGTGCTCTTGCCCGATCCGTCTATCCCCTCGACGACGAAGAGCTTACCCGGGTATTGTCCGCTGGCCTGCAGCATAGTCATCGTTCCCTGTGTGTTGCGTCCGGCCCGTTGTCAGCAGGCGGCGTGTCACGTATGGCGTACCGATTGCAGCGGTGACCTCTGGCGCGTCCGTCAGGCCGGCCCGGCCGTCACTGGCTGACGGATACTCGAACCTGCCTGGATTGTGCAATTATAGCAACGATGCGACGCGATGGCAAACTGCGCACGCGGCTGGGCAGCATCTAAAATCGTGATGGTATTACTCACTTGCCATTGGCGCATAGCCTTTGCCGTGATGTCGTTGTCTTGGCCGTGTGCTTTTCGGAGGGGCCGAATACGGAGGCGCCGGGCACCCACTC
>JAUWOG010000606.1 GCA_030612305.1 Armatimonadota bacterium
GCACATCCTCGACCCCTTCGACACCCTCACCGGGCAGGACGATGACTTCACCCTCACTGCCCTCGCCGCCGACCACGATACCACCGCCGGCGAAGAGCCCCTCATCTACATCCTCGAGCATGCCGGCAAGCCCCTCCTCTACGCATCTGACACCGGCTGGGTTCCTGATGAGACGGGGGGCCACATCACGCGCCATCGTTTCGATGTCGTCGTATTGGACTGCACTTGCCACCAACTGCAGGAATGTCGTCACGGGCATCTCAGCACCGAGCCCTTCCTGGAGCTCAAGCACCGTTTCTTCACCGAGGGCCTCCTCAAACCCGGCGCCCATTTCATCGCCCAGCACATCGTCCACGCACACGATGCGACCAATCCCTCCGCCGACGAACTCACACGCATCTTCGCCGACCATGACGTCCTCGTCGCCCACGACGGCATGACTCTGCACATCTGAGAGGTAGCAATGGAACTCGGTATCTCGACGCTCCTGTGGTACGATGAACCCGACTTGCTCCCACACCTGCCGCTCCTGGCCGCAGAGGGCATCCGCCACATCGAAATCAGGCGCATCCCGCAGCATTTCCCCTATGCCGACGGCGCTGCTCTTCAGCGTCTGCGGATCGCGCTTGATGATTGCGGCATCAGCCTCCACACGCTCCACGTTCCCGACCCCCTGATAATCGCCATGTCCGCTCTTGACGAGCAGGGACGCAAAGCGGCTGTCGCGAGGACGCAAGAGATCGCCCATGTCTTCTCGCAGCTTGGCGGCAGGATACTGGTCACTCATTGCGGCGGTTCCCTCGCCGACGAGACCGAGCGCCCGTTGCAGTTCGCCGCCGGCCAGGACAGCATCGCACAACTGGGCGCATTCTGCCGCGACCTCGGCATCCCTCTCGCTGTCGAGAACTCCCTGCCGACGAGCCTTCGCCTCGGTGATACAGTCGCCGAGGTCGTCAGCCTCGTCGAGGGCATCGGTGCCCCCATCATCGGCTACTGTCTCGACACGAGTCACGCCAACATCGGCGAGGACCCGGTCTCGGCGCTGGACCTGGTCGGTCGCAATCTGCTGACGACGCATATCAGCGACAATGACGGCAAGTCCGACCAGCACGCCCTGCCCTTCGAGGGCACGGTTGACTGGCCCGCGTTCATGGCCGCACTCAAAGCAACCGGCTACGATAGCGTCTTCATGATGGAGGTCCGCGCCACCCGTGAGCCGAAGCAGATACTGCGAGACGCCAGGGCGCGTTTCGAGCGGCTGATGCAGATGTGTCAGCGCGCATAGCCCACGTCTCAGACGACCTTCGTGCGCGAACACCAAAACGATAGGGTGATTTGAATGCAGCTCTCACTCAATGGCGTAATACTGGGGAGCAGTCTCAGCTTCGAGGAGTACCTCGCGCTGGCCGCGAAGACGGGCTTTGCCGGGGTTGACACTCTCGCCGGCGCGATGGAGATCGCCGACACACAGGGCATTGACGCGGTTCATGCACTCATCGAGCAGTACGGCGTCAAGCCCGCCGTCTGGGGCATCCCCGTGGATTGGAAGGGCACCGATGCGGAGTTCGAGGCGACGCTGGCCGATTTCCCCCGCTACCTTGAGTTCGGCGTCGAGGTCGGCTGCCCGCGCGCGTGTACGTGGCTGCCGCCCACGGTCGAGACCGACGCCGCCGAGTTCCGCGCGATGGCTGTCGAGCGCTGGCGCAAGATCGGACAGGTCGCCGAACCCTATGGTGTCCGTCTCGGCCTCGAGTGGGTCGGCCCCGCAACCAGCCGCAAGTCCGGCAATGTCTTCCTCCATCGCATGGACCAGCTTCTGGACATGGAGGAGGAAATCGGCGTGGACTGCGTCGGCCTCCTCGTGGACAGTTACCACTGGTACACTGCCGGCCACACCGCAGACGAACTGGTGGCGCTCCCGGTCGAGAAGATCGTCCACGTCCACATCAACGATGCGCCGGACCGCCCGTGTGATGAGCAGATAGACGGCGAGCGCCTCCTGCCGGGCGAGGGCATCATTGACTTGCCGGCCTTCCTCGGCGCTCTCAAGGCGGTCGGCTACTCCGACTACATGGGCATGGAGACCTTCAGCGCCGAGCTGAAGGCCTGGCCGGTCGAGGAGGCCGCCGCCCGCGCCAGGGCCGCCGGAGACAAGGTTCTCGCCGCAGTCCACAACCTGTAGGCCGAGCTTCCAGCTCGGCGCCGTTCGCCGTCGTGTCGTTGCCTTTGCCGTATGTTCCATGCCGTTGGAGGACAGGCATCCTGCCTGTTCCCGCGTGTACGCGGGACCGTTGATCAGTGCAAGCGGAGCTTGCGCCCGCTACCGTCGCCTCTGGCGTTTGCCGTTGCCGTCCGTCGCATGGGGGACCTGCCGAGAGATGGGCGGCTCGGCCTGAGCTTCATGCGGAAGCTCTGCTTCCGCCCCCGAGTATTGCCGTATGCGGAGGTGCTGGATATCGGACGGACGGTGCCGTTGATTGTGGCGATGACGGTTCTCTGCTGCTGGCGACCTGCTGGCGCAGCCGGCCTCGCCAGGGAAGAGCGCCGCGCGGAGGCGTC
>JAUWOG010000426.1 GCA_030612305.1 Armatimonadota bacterium
CCCACGCGCGGGAAGACATCCCCCGGACGATCCGGGTCTCGTTCGGTCACAGGGGGCTGCGGATCAAATGCAATGAACTTGTAGTGATCCCATCGCGGGTAGCGCACGGTGTCGGTCTCCCGCAGATACCAGCCGGCATTGCCATCGCGCGTATATGCCCCCAGCAGCGTCAGCGGGAAGTGCCATACCACGTACTGGGTTGAACCGCCGGCATCTGCAAACCATGCCTGACCATGCCAATCATTCGCCAGAAATGCTATCCCGAAGCGCGCCATCACCGGCAGGAACGGGTGGTCGAGATGGTCGGCCCCGAAGTTCCGCTTCAGCGAATCCGCCAGAAAGACCTGCAGCCCGTACGCCCACGAATCGTACCCCTGGCCCTCCGTCCGGTGGCTGTTCGCCCGCTTGTCCCAGTAGTCCAGCAGGCACTCCTCGGCCAGCCGCACGCATGTGGCGGCACCCGCCGTCTCACCCAGCGTAGCTACTGCGCATAGGCCCATCGCCGTCGTCCACAGCGCATAGCCGTTGGAGTTGCCGATGCCGGGGGACAACACCTCATACAGCGGCACCAGCACATTGCGCTGCAGCGCCTCAGCCACGAACGCCCGCTCATCCTCACTCAGCAGGTCATAGCACAGGTCATACGCGAAGCAGGCCGCTATCGAGATGTTCCCGATGTCTAGCCCCGGTCGGTTGTTCACCGGATCGTACCATTGCGGCCATTCGCATATCGCCAGCAGCAACTCCTTCGCGCGGTTCCCATAGCCCGCATTTCCGGTTGCCGCATAGACAAGCGACAGGCTCTGCAGCCGCTCAGACAGCGCGCCCGCCAGCGGGTTCCAGCTCAGACCGCCCCCCTCTTGCGGCATCTCCTGCGGCGGCCACGGCAGCGAGATATTGCCGAACTTGATCTCCGTCTCCTCCAGGTAGCTGTCGGCGCGACCGCGAATCACTGCGAACAGCGATGCCGGCGACGCCCCATAGACGCCCTGCGTCGTGTCCGCCGCTCGCGCCGGCAGCTTCGCCGCCAGTTCCGGACTGACGATCGCCCGAGGATGTCCGGCTATCTTCCCCGCCAGCGGCTTCTCACTCGCGAAGACTTCCGCCGTCGTCATCGCCCGCCTCAGCGCCAGATCATCCACTTGCAGGAACCCGGTTGGAAGCATCAGCGACAGCCCCACCGTCGCCCTCACCGCACCCTCCGGAGCCACGGTCTGAGTTGTCAGTTGCCCCCACTCCTCACCCTTCGGCGCATCACCCGTTGAGATGTGCGGATGCGCGAGTTCCGTTCCCTCGTCGTCGTAGAAGCGCAACTCCGCCCGCGCTGGCGCCGGCACACCTTCCGCCACGCCCGTGATTCGCGCCCTCACTGCCAGCCGGTATGTCTGTCCCGCCTCAATCTCCGCCTCAGCAATCGGCACTCGCAACCACGGCGCGAAGGCCTCGTTGCCGGGCGGCGCAGATACCTGCCAGTAGGAGATATCGCCCTGCGGCTCGGCAACTGCCTTCGCCGCATACCCGCCGGACAGTTCTAGCTCAGCAGGCCCGCCGAACTCCTCGCGTAGCACATAGCCCTCGTCTTCGCCCGCCTCGAGCGCCAGTTCCCGTTCTGTATGAAGCTGTGGCCTCTGCACGGTGGCCGCAGTGGGCGCAGGCAACTCCGGCCCGAAGCGCTCCTGGCCCTTCCCGTATAGCAGATAGAGCATGACGCGGTAGCGGAACTCATTGCTCGTCGCATCGGCTCCGCCGTGTCCCAGATCCCCGCTCGTCTGGATGACCTCGCCGGCACCGTACGGAATCGCTGCCGCCGCAGTAGTGCCGTCGGGCTCCGCAAGCAGCATCGTCCCCGGCGGCTCGATCGTGCCAATCCGACAGCGGTACGCCCCATAGCGCACGATCTGCCCCAGCTTCATGCCCGCCGTGATGGGGTGGTCATTGTCGGCGACGACCCAGTCCGGACCGCGACCCCATCCTTGGATGTTGGCCTGTCCGCCTATCATCACCTTTGGTGGCGAGCAGCCATACGTGCATAGCACCCGCCCGCCGGCTTTCACGTACTCAGCCACTGCCGCGTCCGCCGCCTCGGTGAATCCGTAGGTCTCCTGCCCGGCCTCGCCATTTGTGACTACAACCAGAGCCGCGTATTTCGCCAACGTCTCTGCGTCCTCAAGCTCAGCGCCGGTAATCTGTTCGCCCACGCCTCCCAGTTGCTCGATAATCCCGACGTATGCCCGCCGGTACTTCTCCCCTGCCAGGCCCACCAGCGGCGGCGCTGCCATCGCCTCCGTCACTCCGCCCAGCAGCGTCATCAGAAACACACCAATCGCTATGGTCTTCCTCATGCGTCCAACCTCCAATGCCGACATCATCCAGCCAACGTCCCGCTGTATGTCTTTCGCGCAGAGGCACACGGCTTCCTGCTCCCACACAGCAAAACGGCCACATCCCACCTTACCCGGACGTGGCCGTGCCGTTCAACCTGAACCCTTTGCCGCCTCAGGTCACCGACGGATTCCACAGCAGATGCACCCGGTGCCCGGCGGGGTCCGCATCCTTCAGATATGCCGCCTTCAGCGCCGGCTTGACATTCGCCTCCTCCACCTCGATACCCCGCGCTTCGAGGTCTGCAACGGCCTGCTCGAAGTTATGCACCAGCACGCAGACATGGGCCTTGTCTGCCGTCGGCTCCTTGGCGATCTCCAGCCGCCCCTTACCATCGCCGGAGATGAATATCGTCGAGTTCCCGACCTTCATCTCAAACCCGAACGTCTGTGCATACCACTCCGCTATTTCCTGCCCGCCTCCGTCCTTCGTCGGGTAGATGCCCGGGTGCTCGATGCTGACAAACACCGACTCCCCGCGCGCCTTCTTCACCCACCACAGGCAGTCTTTCACCTTGTCCCGGATCGCGTCGAAATCCCCGGCCGCCACGAGGTCCTTGCTCACCAGCTTGCTGCCGATGCCGAGCGCCACCGCACCCGCTTGGATCCATGCCGTGATGCTCTCCTCGGTCGCATCAACGCCGCCGGTCGGCATGACACTCACCCACGGGCTGGGCCCCTTGATTGCTTTGACGAACGCCGGGCCACCCACTTCCCCGCCGGGAAACAGCTTCACGATCTCGACACCCAGCTCGTGGGCCTGCTGTATCTCCGTCGCACTCCCGCAGCCGGGCGAGTACGGCACCTTCCGCCGATTGCACGTCTCAGCCGCCTCCGCATTGAGCGTCGGTCCCACTACGAAATTGGCCCCATTGGCGATATACATTGCCGCCGTCGGCGCATCAATCACTGACCCGACACCCACGATCATTCTCGGGTGCGTGTCGCGCGCATACTTGACAAGCTCCGCGAATACCTCGATGGCGAAATCCCCACGATTCGTGAACTCCGCTATCCTGCCCCCTCCTGCCGCGATCGCATCAACAATCTGCTTCACCACCTCGATATCGCCATTGTAGAAAACGGGCACGATCCCGCCTTCGTATATGGCGTTGAGCGTCTCCATTCTGCTGAACTGTGCCATTGCAACTCCTCCCAGCGAATTGTCACGACCGTCGCGCCGGCC
>JAUWOG010000248.1 GCA_030612305.1 Armatimonadota bacterium
GTCCCCCGAACGCGACAAACAGCCACATCACCTTCCGCCGGTATCCCAGTATCAGCCCCAGCACTACGCACACGCCTGCCACTACCCCGATGAAGCCACAGTGCTCCGAATAGCTGATCCTCACCTGCGGGTAGTTCATCGTCACCGGGCTGCCGATGAAGTCCGGATCAACGATCGTCATCAGCTCCACCGGCATCATCGCCCGCACCTGATGGAACCGGTATCCCGCCTCCGAGACCGTGCCCGACCCGCGCGGCGACATGCCTCCCAGTTCCAGCGTCGGCAGCAACTGCACCGCACCGAGACCCAGGCCCAGCACGAATGCCGCTACGAGCGCCGCAACCGGCAACAGGCTCTGTCTTCCGGTCGTTGCCTTCCGCTGCACGACTATCCAATGGACCAGATGCACGAGGCCGCTGCCCGCAGCGATCAGCCACACGTATGCTGCTATCTGGAAGTGCCCGGCCAGCAGGCTCGCACCCAGCGCCACCGCCAGCACAATGCCTCCGAGCACCGGCCGCCGCCGGAAGATCAGTTCGACTCCCAGCAATCCCGCCGGCATCCATGTCGCCGTCTCGATCAGGCGCGGCAGTTCCGTCCAGGTGACCATGAACCCGCCCAGTGCATAGGTCACAGCCCCCAGCGCCGAGGGCCGTGCTCTCGCCCCCAACACCCGCAGCAGCAGAAACGTGAAAAGCGCCGCCAGAAGATAATGCAGCGCATTCAGAAGTCCCATCCCCCGGCCCGTACTCACCCATTTCAGAATCCAATGCGGCGGGTAGTACAGCCCGCTCTGACCGTTCCCTACGAAGGGCGTCCCGGAGAACTGGTGCGGGTTCCACAGCGGGAACTCCCCGTCCTCGGAAAAGCTCCGGTGGGCAAGCTCGCGCCACGGGTAGAACTGGGCCACGCCATCCCACAGCAGCGAATCCCATTGCCGGCTCAGCGCCTCTTCCCCTGCCGCGTTGTACGGAGCGAAGTGCTTCTGATAGACGCCCGCCACCGGCACCTTATCGCCGAAGATGCAGTTCCCCCAGAACGCCACAGCCAATGCGCCAAGCCCTAGCACGCATACAGCATCGGCCCGTGTTATCCGCCACATGGGTTTCCTCATCGGCCCCATAATAAACAAAAAGGCCGGCTTATGCCAGCCCTTCAACACACTCATCATCCCTCAGCGTCTTCCCCGGCCTACGGCTCGGACGCCCCGCCGGTGTCGGCAGGCATCTCGATCCCGGGCGATGTTGCTCCCGTCTTCGCCGCCTGCGCCTTCGGATAGCTGAGACCGAGCAGCAACACCCCCACGAGCACCACGCCCAACCCCACAATCCGCAACGGAGGCAGGGCCTCCCCGAGGTACTTCCACGACAACACCACAACAATGACATAGCTCAGCGCGATGAGCGGGTACGCATAGCTCAGGTCCAGCTTGTTGAGTGACATCAGGTAGAACATCGAACTCACGCCGTAGCACAGAAATCCCAGCAGAATCAGCGGCGTCGTCACGAACGATTTCAGGATATAGGAGCCCGGAACGTCCTTCTCGACCTCCGCAAGCGTCGCCCCCACCTCATCAGCGTATTTGTGCTTCACCGCATTCACGCCTGACTTGAGGAATATCTGCCCGACCGCCCCCAGAGCGATAGCTACCAGGAGTATCATCAGCGCAACGCCCATGCTCCGTCTCTCCTTTTTTCCGCTCAACTCACCTGCCACTCCCCGCTGGGGCCGTCATACGAATACGCAAACTGGGTCGCCTCGCTGCAATTCACATAGCAGGCGACCCAGCTTCTTCCCACTCACTTCGCGGACTACTCCATGCAGCTTCCGTGCCGGACTACAGCAACTCCGCCACCAGATCCACCGCAGAAGCAGCGTCCGGCGCATACCCATCCGCGCCGATCTCGTCCGCATAGTTCTGCGTCACCGGCGCGCCGCCGATGATGACCTTCACCTTCCCGGTCAGACCCGCAGCAGCAACTGCATCAATCGTGTCTTTCATCCCTGGCATCGTCGTAGTCAGCAGCGCCGACAGAGCGATGACATCAACACCCTCTGTCTTCACTGCCTCTATGAACTTCTCCGGTGGCACGTCAACCGCCAAGTCCACCACCTCATAGCCGCCGCCCTCGAGCATCATCGCCACCAGGTTCTTCCCGATGTCGTGGAGGTCGCCCTTCACCGTCCCGATGACGACCTTACCCTTCGAGCTCGCGCTCGCGTCCGCCAGAAGCGGCTTCACGATATCCATGCCCCCGTGCATCGCACGGGCCGCTATCAGCACCTCCGGCACATAGAACTCGTTGGCCTTGAACTTCACTCCCACGACATTCATCCCGGCGATGAGGCCTTGGTCAATAATCTCCTCGGGGGCCACGCCTTCGTCCACTGCCGCCTGCGCCAGTTCCGTTACGGTCTCGAGTTGCCCGGCGATGACGGCATCAGCAATTCCCTGCAGGTCTGCCATTTCTAATCCTCCCAGCGATGCGTACTACTGATTTACTATCTCTCAATTCAAAGGGCCCCCGACACGCCCTCATCCTGCCGCACAATTGCGTGCTATTATAACCCACTTGTCCCGGAACGCAAACTCTAGTTTCGCCACCTGGTGCCTCGGCTACTGTCACTCAAACAGCATTGTCTCCATGAACTTCATCTGGAAGCTCTGTGAGGTTGCCAGCTCGATGTGCTCGGCTCTTGTCGCAAGCTCACATGCCAGACGCCGCTCCGCTTCGGAGCACAGCGCCAGCACTGCGCCGGCCCCCGCGGCATTCCCGATACCTTCTATTCTCTCCGGCGGCAACGCCGGCAGCATCCCCATCCGTACCGCGCTCGCCGGCCGCACCTGGTTCCCGAACGCCCCCGCAAGCAGCACTGCCTCCAGGTCATCCGCCGATATCTCTGCTTCCTCCAGCAGTACCTCGATTCCTGCTCGCACTGCACCTTTCGCCAATTGTATCTCGCGAATATCCCGCTGGGTCAGATACACCGCCCCGCCGTCATCATCATTCGCCAGCAACACCTTCCGCCCATTGTCCTCGCCCGACATCCTTTTCGCGATCCCCGCCGGCAGACCTTCCTCGTCCTCGGCCAGACGCCCGTTTATCCCCAGGGCCCCCGGCTCCAGCAGCGCGGCTGTCACATCAAACAGCGCCGACCCGCAGAGCCCTATGGCCGGCTCATCCCCTATCGTCCTCACCACCAGGTCGCCGTCAACCAGATCAGCCGCACAGATCGCCCCCGGCGACGCATACATCCCCTGGCTGATCTTCGCGCCCTCAAACGCCGGGCCCGCCGCAGTCGAAGCACACAGCAGACGCTCACCCGACCACAGCACGATCTCCCCATTCGTACCGATGTCCACTGCCAGCGTCGGCCCGCGATTGCAGATATCCGTCGCAGTCATCACGCCCACCGTGTCCGCACCCACAAAACCCGCGACTATCGGCAGCGTGAATACCTGCCCGCCCTCATGCATCCTGATCCCGACATCCCGCGCATACAGCGTCAGAGCCTGCGACACTACCGGGATGTACGGCGCTTGCGCGATGTACTGGGGATCCAGACCCAGCAGCAGGTGGTGCATCGCCGTATTGCCGACCACGGTCATCTCATAAAGCTGCTCGATGCTCGCGCCCGCTTCCGCCAGTGCCTCGCCGACGAGTCGGTTTATCGCCCCCACTATCTCTGCCTGCAGCGCCGCCAGCCCGCCCGCAGTGTCACGGCCATACTCAATCCGCGAGATCACATCCGCGCCGTGCACGGTCTGCGGATTCTGCGTCGAACTCGCCGCCACGAACTCACCGGTGCACAGATCCACCAGGTACGCCACCACCGTCGTCGTTCCCACATCCACCGCCACACCCAGCGGAGCCTGTGCCTCTGCCAGCGGCTCGATCTCCACCAGCAGATCGTCCATCAGCGTCACCGCCACCCGGTAGTCGCCCTCGCGCAGCGTATCCGGAAGCTTGTGCAGCACCGACAGCAACGCCCGGCAATCGCAGCTTGCCAGCGCCCCTGCCTGCGACAGCCTCAGCATATCGCTCCGCTGGTCATCGAGCTCCGGAGCCTCCAGCTCCCCCTCTATTCGCTTCACTCGCGGCGCCGGCTCAAATGGGCGCAGCATTTCCTTGGAAAGATCCTTACGCACTACGATTTCCTGCCCCTCGGCCAGGTCAACCTCACAATCCCCCAGCGCCTGTGTCTGGCAGGCGAGCCGCACGCCTCGGCCCAATTCCTCCGCCGTGAGCAGTTCCTCCTCGGTGGCAGTCGGCGCACTCACCGAACCCTCACGCACGCACACCCGGCATTTCCCGCACGTGCCTTTCCCACCACAAGGCGTGCTGATATCGAGGCCTGCTTGAAGCGCCGCCTCTGACAACAGCACGCCGGCGGTAGCCGCAGCTATCCCACCGGTCGGATGGAACCGTACTTCAATTGTCTCTCCGCTCACGTCTCGAACCCCAATGCTCTATTTAACGCGCCTCGCGCTATTCCCTAGTAATACGTCAACTGCGTGGTCGCCTCCGCGCCCTCACGGCTTGCCGCGTCAAGGGCCACTACCGCCTCAAACGCTACCTTCGCCTCACCGTCCATGCCCAACATCGCATAATGCTTGGCCAGGTCCAGCAGGTAATGCTGGCTCTCCGGTTCCATCTCCGCCGCCTTCTTCAGGCATTCGCTTGCCTCGGCGAAATCCCCCATATTCATGATCGTCAGCCCAAAACCCCACCACACCTCCGCGGCGTCCTGGCAGCCCTCCAGCAAGCGGCTGTAGCACTCCTTCGCCTCGTCGTAGTCCCCGGCTATTCGACAGGCGTGGCCCTGCTCGAGCAAGCCCTCATCCACTTCCGCCATTAGCCCTTCCCGCTCCCATCTTCCCTGCCGGCCCGGCGCCACCCGCGCCCCGCGCCCCCCGA
>JAUWOG010000012.1 GCA_030612305.1 Armatimonadota bacterium
CCTCGGCGCCGGACACCTGCCCGACGTGATTGACATAAAGGACCCGGCATCTGGTCTCACGTTTGGGTTGCCGCATGTGGGTGCGCCTCGGCCGAACGGGCCTCTCCTGTCAGCCAGTCCAGCGTAACGCCCATCACTTCCTCTTCCCAGCTCACGGAATAGAAAGCATGATTGGACCCCGCCACGACATGGCAATTGAACTCACGGCCGGCCTCCGCCGATAGCGTACGGTAGTAGGTGATGCAGTTGTCGGCGGTGGGATCATTGCCGCCATATATGAAGAGGATATTGCCGGGAAAACCGAGAAAACGAGGCACCCAGTCAATGAGGTCGTCCTGAGCCGCGCCTTCTTCGCCGGCACCCTTGCCGCCCCGCAGCAGTGCTCTGTGGATAATGCCGAAACGAAGTCGGCCCGCGAAGAGCTTGCCCCACGTCTCGCGGCGGAACAGCTTGTGCAGGTATTGCTTGAACGTATGCAGCTTCTTGGCGCGGTCAACATCGGAGCGGTCAGCCCCGACGGTGGGCGCAGACCAGAGCACGAGAGCGGCGATCTGACTGCGCAGATTCGATGCTCCGATGGCCACCTCGGCTCCGGAGCAGTCGCCGACAAGCGCGATCCTCTCCAGGCCGGTTCGCTCGGCGAGCCAATCCACCGCAGCCGCCGTGTCGGCTATCATCGTTGAAAGGGTCGTGTCGGCGGCGTCACCTTCGGAGTCGCCACGGCCGCGGAAATCGAAGCGGAGACAGTGGAACCCCTTCTGCTCGGCGAGCCGGCCAAGCTTGGTGAACATCTGGTGCGCCCCGATGCGGTATCCCGCCCAGCCATGGAGCATGATGATACCCAAGGGTCTCTCGGAGAGGGCCTTGTCAGGTTGGTGGTATGCGCCGAGCAGGCGGCGATCTTCGCTGTGGAAGTAGATATGCTGTAGCATTGTTGTCTGCAGTGTCCTGGTATCGGCGGCTTATTGTGGTATGTGCGGGTCTGTCTGTGTAGCTGTGGCACTCGACATCTGTGGTTACAGTTCGCTTGGCTGTAGTGCGTTTGCCTGCAGTTCGGCCAGCCATAGCGCCGTGGCGGTAGCGACCGGCTGCGAGGACACGATGCCGCTGCGGTTCCAGAAAGGCTCCTGGACGACGGCCTCAGCACGTGCGTGCGTCATCGCCTGGGCCAGTTCGCTGAATTGAGAAGCAACCTGTTCGCGGCTGGAGATATTGAGCAACAGCACCGGGCCGGCGAAATGCGGGGAGGCCTGGAGAAGGTCCATGCGGCCTATCTGCTCTCTGGTCTCCTGCGAGACCCGGTAGCCGTCGAAGTCGAGCATGCGGGCGTCAGCGTGCCGGCTGCGAACACCGTTGCCGTCGAAGCCGTCGCCCTCCGTCATCATGGCTTTGATCAGCGAGCGGCGCAGGTTCATCTTCATGTACTGCTCGCCGTTGATGACCGGCTCCCAGAGAACTGCGAAGTCGAAGAGCTCTGTGGATTGCGCCGCCAGGATGGCCATGGTGGCTCCGAGGCGCAGGCCGAGGACCCCGAGTATGGTTATGCCAAGCTCGTCGCGCATGTAGCGGGCCGTGGCGAGGATGTCCTCCCTCCACTCATCGGGCGTGAAATCATGGAACTCACCGGAGCTGTCTCCGCACCCTCGGTAGTCGAAGCGGAGGCAGTTGAGATCGGCGTCGGCGAGAGCGCGAGCGGCTTCGACCAGCACGCGATGGGCGCATTTCTTCTCTTCTGCAAAGGGGTCACAGAAGATGATGCCTGATGCGCTCTGGTACGCTGCGCGGCGATAGACGGCGTGAAGGAGCGCATCGTCGCTGGGTATCTGGAGGATGCTCTCTCTGGGATGGGACATTCATTCAGCCTCGCAGGGCGACGATGAAGTCGGCGATGTTGTTGACGGTGGCGAACGTCTCGACGGAGAAATCTACTCCTTCGAGCGAGACCTCGAAGACCTCTTCGAGGCCGACGACGATCTCGAAGAGGAGCACGGAGTCGATGTTGTACGCTTCCATGAGGTTCTCATCGTCACCAATCTGGTCGGGCTCGACATCCAGGAATAGCCGTTCGACGATCATCTGCTTTATCTGCTGCTTGAGTTCGTCCGGCTGCGGCATTGAATACCTCCGAATCGGGTCAGGTTGCAGGTGCGGCTCTCATGAGCAATGACGAGACATCGCCACGATTATTCCATTGGCGGCGTGCCGGCCTGCTCGATGTTCTTCAGCTCGAGGCTTCGCCACTTGCACTCTTCGTCGGGCGGGCCGCCTTCCTGCGAAAACATGTGATTCCAACGCTGCTTGAACACCGCACCGTTCTTGATCGTGACGTAGGTGAAATTGAAATCAGTGGAGCCATCGGTGGTCGTGTTCTCGAAATGGTACATCTCTGCGGCCGGTTGATAGAGGATTTTCCATCCTGCTTCACGGGCGCGGTAGCAGTAGTCGAAGTCCTCATACTGTGCCGGGTTGAAGATCTCGTCGAGGTCGCCGATGTGTTCGTAGAGCTGCCTTCGCATCAGCCAGCAGGCGCTGGTCAGACACTGGACAGTGCGGGGCTCAGAGAACTCCGGCGTATCTCTCGGTTCGCCACGCCCGCAGTACTGAACGCGCCCGCTGGGGGAGATGGCCACACCGGCGCACTGGATGTTGTACGGCTCGTAGGGAAAGAGCAGTCTCGGTCCGGCAATGCCGACACCAGGCCGCTCGTCGAGCGTGCTACTCAGCACCGCCAGCCAGTCTCGGCTGCGCACGGCAAGGTCATTGTCGGCGAAGGCAATGTGCTCGCCGCTCGCGAGGGCGAGAGCCTGGTTGCGCGCGGTGCATGCGCCGGCGTTGTCGGTATTCGCTATCAGCGTATAGTCAACACCGGCGGCGTCGGCCTCATCGCGGATACGCTCATCGAGGAGTTCGACACTGCCGTCAGTCGAGCCGTTGTCCACGACAACGATCTGGTCCGGGACCGGCTCGGCCCGCAGTATGCTCCGTAAGCACAGTTCCGTGTATGGCCGCTTGTTGTAGCTGACGATGATGACCGTAGTAGTTCGCTTCACTGTGTATCTCCGTGTTCTGATGCGCGTGCAGCATCATCGAGTTCAGCGCGCATGTTGCGCATGGTGCGCTGCAGGTCACACAGAGTGTTCCCCATGTAAGCGAAGAGAGCAGCCGTACCTCCGCCGACAAGGCCGATGACTGCGAGGTGCTGTGCGCCCGTGCGCAAGAGGTCTGCCAGCGGCTCGATGTGTGTGTATTGGTAGAGGAGACTGCACAGTGCGTAGGTGCCCAGGGCCCCGCTGCGACCGGCCAGCACGGTCGTAGGGAGCAGAAGAAGCAAGTGGTAGAGAGCTTGCTTCGCCCCTGGTTGGCTGGCACTGTAGCGACAGGTGAGCCCGACGATGACGGCCCAGCAGACCGCGCCGACAGCTGCACCCGGCAACGCCCCGGCCATCATCAGCCCGAGTGAAGCCCCATCGGCTGACGCGACCACCTCCATCCCGAGTGAGGCCGACGCTCTGCCGAGGAACGCGGTGGCCACGCCGGCAAGGAGAGCGGCAATCGCTGCGACAAGGTGGCGCCGGCGACGCTCGGCGGCACTGAGCGGCTGCGTCTGGTTTTCAGCGTCCGACGACATTGTCGGTCACCTCCCGGTTGCGTTGGTGAGGCTGAAGCGCAGAGCGGCCGCTTGTCGTAGAGGCGGCCTGATCCGGCGGGAAATGGCTCCCTCGCGCGAAATGAGAAGGTGCTGTCTGCGCTCATCGCGGCGGCCGGGAAGACCATCAGTCGCCGCTGATAGTATAGTCCTCAACGAGGTCTGAAACCAGTCTTACTTTCTCGATGTCCGCCGGCGGCGGGAGTTCGTCGGATATGCCCAGGATTAGGGTGGGCGCGAACAGGTCCATCACACGAGTGGCGAACTCAATGAGCTCCTCGTCGGAATACTGCGGCAGGAAGAGAATCGCCGGGATGCCGTCGAGCAGGATAGTATCGCCCATCGCGGCCTTGAGTTCCTCGAGTGTCACGTCGCCCTGCGGCAGTGGCGTAGCGGCCTCGATGCCGTCAAAGCCGGGCGCGTTGAGTTGCGGCAGCAGCGGCTTGAGCGCACCGTCCATGTGTATGTGGCAGAACTTGCCGGCGTCATGCAATTGCTCGACGCGCTTCTTGTAGTAGGGGACGAAATACCGCTCGTAGATGTCGGGAGGATTGATATGGACATCAATGTTCTCGCCGAAGTTGAGTATCCTCACCGGCGAGTTGACGATGACGTCGTACATGGCGTCATCCGACTGCGCGATGGCGTCCATGAAGCTCTCGGTTTCGGCGCGATGATCGTGGAGTGCGTAGATAGTGTTTTCCCAGCCCATGTAGTTGATGACGAGGCGCTGGTAGGGCGAGCGGGGATAGTAAGTCTGGGTGAGGCCGCGCGATCCGAAGGTCGCCTCGGCCTCAGCGAACGCGTCGGCGTCGAAGCCGAAGGTAGTGTGCTCAAGGATGTACTTCATGACTTCCATATCGGCCGGGGTCTTGACGGGGTACTCGGTGTGATAGCCGCCGGAGCCGCCGCGACCTTTCCTGCACACCTCGCGCAGAGAGCCGGCCGGAGTGTCGCGGGTAGTGACGATGTTCTCATCATCCTCGTACGAGTGCGCGCGGACAGTGTCGTCGGTTTCGGTAGCGAACGGTGACAGTCCGAGGACCTCAGGGGAGTATCGCGGCGAGGCATGGAGGTCGTCGTAGATCTCAAGCATGGACATGCCGGAGTACCGCTCGGGCATCGTGCCGTCGGCGGTGCGTCCGTTGTACCAGTAGTATATGCGCGGCTGCCAGAGGACACGGTCCAGCGGCTTGCGCTCGAATGTTGCGATGACTCGCTCGCGGAAGGTCATTTGGGCCCCCATGGTGTGGCGAATGAACTTCATGCACAATTCGTCGCCGGCGCTGCCGACACCTGTATCGAGGCCTTCGCTGATGTGCGTGCCGGAAGAGATGCAGGGGAAGTTTGTGGCGAGCCGGAGGAAGGAATTCCGGTGTCATGCAGTCAATGAGTCAGACGTGAATGAGCGAGAGAGCAGGCGGATGTCGCGCTGCAAGCCAAGGCAGGGGGTTTGACATGCGTTACCTGGGTATCGTCCTGATGACAGCAGCAGGCATGTATGCAGCAATGCACTACGCCTTCGACTGGTTTCAGGACGAGTTCTTCGGATACGACTCGTATCTGTGGTGTGTGGTGGCGTTTGCGCTTGGAGTTGTGTGCCTCGCTGTGACACCCAAGGTGCAGTCCTAGCGGGATGCGTCGCCGGGAAGAGATGCACGCAATCACGCCCGAGCGCGTCTGCAAGGGTGCGCGCATGAAAGGAATGCCGAGACATGTGCAGGATACTGCTGGCAGCCGGTCTGATGATGCTCGTAGCCTCGGGCTATGCGAAGGACGCGAGGACGTACTACGACGAGGCAATGATGACGCGGATGCAGGAGAAAGTCGCGAAGTACGACTGGGCAAAGAGCCAGGTGAAGTCCGCGGAGGCGGCCGTGCAGTGGTATATGGAGATGTCCGACCAGGAGCTCTGGGACCTGGTCCCGCCTCCCGAGCAGTTGAGGGCCATCAATGTCTCCCATGGCGTCGGCTGTCCGTACTGCGGTGATGAGATAATCCGCAAGGCGGGGCACTACCCCTGGAAGATGAGCCGCGACAAGCCCTTCAAGGTTACCTGCCCGGTCTGCGACAGGACGTTCCCGGAGAACGACTTCGTGCCCTGGAACACCGCCGGGAAAGATGGCGAGCCGGAGAAGGGCAGGCCGATTACCGACAAGGGCGTCGGCTGGGTTGACGAGGACGGGCATCGCTACTACTTCGTGGCCTACCACATGTTCTGGCAGCGCTGGTCCCGCGACATCATCGGCGGAATGCGCAGTCTCGGGCAGGCGTACCTGCTCACCGACAACCCCGTCTATGCCCGCAAGGCCGCCGTGATGATGTGCAAGCTCGCGGGCGAATACGAGCGCTTCGACTACCCGACCCAGTGCTATCACGAAGGCATCTGGGGTGTCAATGGGCGCATATCGGACTATATCTGGACGACCGGGAATGACAGCACCATCGCGCTGGCCTACGACGCGATATATCCGGTCTTCGACAAGGACAAGGAACTGTTCGCATTCCTGAAGGACAAAGGCATCGGCAACCCGCGCGAACATATCGAGCAGAAGATGCTGCAACTCATGGCCGACGACATACTAACCGGATACGCGAAGGGGAATATGGGCGCACACCAGCGCACGATGTGTCATCTGGCGCTGGCGCTGGACAATGACGATCCGGAGAAGGGGCATACCACTGAGGAAGCGCGGGAATGGTTGATGAAAGGTGAGGGGAGGATCGAGGACCTGCTGTGGAACGGGTTCTGGCGGGACGGCCTTGGGAGTGAAAGCTCCCCGAGCTACTCGTCGGGCTGGTGCTCCAGCTTCTACGGACTGGCCGACATGCTCCCCAGGCTCGGAATCGAGATATGGGAGAATCCGAAACTGAAGAAGATGGCCGACATCGGCCTCGACATGACAGTGGCAGGGGAGTGGACGCCGTGCATCGGCGATTGTGGCGGAGTAATGGGTGCCAAACGGATAGCGTGGTCACCAACTCTGCAGGGCCGGGCCTTCATGCACTACGGCGATGTCAAGTACGCCAAAGCGCTGGGGATCATGAACGCGACGTCGCGGAACCTGTGGGAGGACCTCTTCGATGAGGAAGCAGTCGCGAAGGTCATCGAGAAGGAGGGCAAGGAACTAGACTGGAAGACGCGCAGCATTGGCGGCTACGGCCTGGCGATTCTCGAGGCCGGCAGTGGCGACAACCGGCGCGGCGTATCAATGTACTACGGGGATGCAACGGGTGGACACGGTCACCGCGACCGCCTCACGCTGTCCATGTTTGCCTACGGATATCCGATGCTGAATGAGAGCGGCTACCCGACGCCCTTCCGGACGCCGAAGCGCGCCGGCTGGAACAGTAATACCATCAGCCACTACAGCGTGCTGGTGGACGAGGCGCCGCACGCGTGCATGAACGGGGGGGATCTGAACACGCTGGCGGCCTCGCCCGGCGTCCAGCTCATGGATGCTTCGGCCGAGATCGCCTACGGGGAAATGACGCCGCTGTACCGGCGCACCTGCGCGTTGATAGATATCTCCGACCAGAATTCCTACCTCCTCGATATCTTCCGCGTCCGCGGAGGCCGGCAGCACGACTGGAGCTTCCACGGGCCCGCACATTTCTCAGACTTCACCGTGAGCGGAGGACAACTTGGCCCGCTGCAGGAGAAAGGAACACTGGCGGGGGAGAACGTCGAATTCGGCAAGGAGATACCGCTATCGGCGGGTGCCGACAGTTGGACGCTGCCACTGGTCAAAGCCGAGGGTCTGGTGCCGGGCACTGACTACGGGCCGCTGTCGAAGCAGGGCTGGGCGCGCTTCGGTAGCTGCATCCTCACCCGCATGAAAGGCGCCGAAGTCAGGTTCAAGGTGGATCCCCCCATGCAGGCCGGTAAAGTCAAGATACACATGCACATCTACGACTACAACGCGGGCAACAATGTCGTTGACATCGGCATCGGCAAGGCGACTGCATCGCTGCTGGTGGAGCCCTCGGGCACGGTCGGATATCGCTGGGTCTCGGGCGTGTGCGAGTTGCCGGAGGACGCCGGTGAGGTGACGCTTGCGGCGCAGGAAGTTGGGCAGAAGTACATTCAGATAGACAATCTCGTCATCACTACGGACCTGCTCGACAGGGCGCCGATCGTCCGAGATCGCCGGCGCAGCGGCTTCAACTACATCTTCAACGTGCGCCGGATGAAGCCCCAGGGGATGTGGTCGGCCACATGGCGCAAGCTGGATGAGGACGTGGCTATGACGGTGACGATGCCGGCGGGGTGTACTCAGGAAGTCATCGCCGGTGACGCGATACCCGAACTCCAGCCCGGGAATCCCGAGACGATGCAGTATGTCCTGGGCAGGAACGCATTGCCTGATGATGCGGCAGGAGAAGAGCGCCTCTTCTCCACCTACACCGCCGTCGTCGAGCCGCATCGGGGTGAGGCCGCGGTGACAGGCGTCGAGAACCTGAAGGCAGACACGGCGAGCGCCGAGACAGTTGCTGTGGCGGTAGCCCGCGAAGGGGCCACGGATTATGTCCATAGTTCGCTGTCGCCGGACGAGAGATGCGAATGGACCGGACCGGGCCTCAAACACCCGCTCGTCGTCACCGCCGAGTTTGCGATGCTGACGCTGGATGGCAGAGGCGTGAGGCGAGCCGTCGTAGTCAACGGGACGCTCCTGGAGTATGGCGACTTCGCCCTCAAGCCGTCGCCTTCGCCTGAAGGGCCGGTGCTCAGCGTGGACTTCGCGTCCAATTCCATCACGCTGGACACGATGCTCACCCAACCCGATGCCTTCCGTGACAACGTGGTGATGCTGGGCAACGAACTCCAGAGCACCAACTACATGATTACCGACGCGAAGACTGCCGGCGGGAAGACCACACTGAGCTTCGGCAACGTCTTGTTCATAATGGCGATGGGCGAGGTCGCGGAGATAGACGAGAACGCGAAGGTGATCACCTCCGACCGGCCGCTGGCGGGCTACGGGCATGTTGACGGCGGCAGGCACGCCGGCCGGTGGCTCTACAATGACGACAAGTCGCAGGGCTTCCGCATCGCTTCGATCGGCGGCAAGAAGCTTACGCTCGAAGGCGTGGAGGGCGACCTGAGCGCCATCTTCAATGACCGCAATGGCGACGGGAGGGCGCAGTACTGGGTCAGCGACATCGGCCCGGGAGACACATTCCGTTTGCCGGTGACGACGTACTATTCACGCTGAGCCATACCTGCCGGAGGAGGTGTTGGTGTTGGAGATAGCTGATCGCGGCACAGTGTTCTTCGACCAGGAGGGCTCGGAAATGCAGAGCGCGGCATTTGCGGGTATCTGCGCGATGCCGGGAGGGCGGTGGGTATGCACCTTCCGCGCCGGCCGAGTGAAATGCTGCAACGAAAGCGTCGTCATGCTGACGTGGAGCGACGACGAGGGGCAGAACTGGACGATACCCACAGCCCCCTGGCAACCCCCTGAACTCAACGGGAAGCCGGGCCAGTTGCGAGGCGGCTTCGTCACAGCGCTTGGCGGCGATGAGTTAGTGGCCATGCTCATGTGGGTTGACTACTCGGAGCCGGAGCGGACGTTCTGGGATGAGGAGACCGAGTCGCTGTTGGATACGCGGATGCTGCTCTCGCGCTCGCCGGATGGCGGAGAGACGTGGGCGACGCCGCAGTACCTCGACACCTACCCGATAACCCTCTGTGTGCCGGCAACGGGCGAGATACTGCTGCTTCCCGACGGCGAGTGGGCATGCCAGTTCGAGCTCAACAAGCCGTATGGCGTGCCGGGGATATGGCGCCATGCCTCGATGCTGGCTTTCTCCCGCGACGAGGGCAAGTCATGGCCGCTGTTTAGCGTGGCGAGCAATGACCCTGAGAACCGCTTCTACTGGTGGGACCAGCGACCGGCAGTACTGTCCGACGGCACGATCCTGAACGTATTCTGGACGCTGGACAACGAGACAGCCGAGTACATCAACATCCAGGCGCGCGAGTCGAAAGACAACGGGCGAACGTGGTCGGAGCTGTGGGATACTGGGATTCCGGGCCAGCCGGCGAACCCCGTCTCGCTGGCGGACGGCAGGATAGCCATGCCCTACGTGGACCGGACCGCGGACCCGAAGATCATGCTGCGTTGCAGCGCGGACGGAGGCCGAAGCTGGCCTGAAGAGACGGAACTGATTCTGTACGCGTCGGACATTGACAGGCAGACATGGGAGAGCAAGTCGTCAATGGGCGATGCGTGGGCTGAGATGATGGAGTTCTCGGTGGGCTTGCCGAGGGCCGCCGCACTCGCCGACGGGGATGTGCTGATCGTGTACTACGCAGGCCCTGCGACGGACCATACGGGAGTAGAGTGGGTGCGCGTGCGACCGTAGAAGTCTGGCCGGAAAGCAGCAATTCCAGCGATATGCTCGGACTTGCATCGCCGTAGAGGGGCTTCGGAGGCCCGTAGGGATGCCAGCATTTGGGGGCGAGAGGTTTCGGCAGACCTCAAGCGCGAATTGTTCATCAAGGGGTGGCTCGGCGTCCGCGTATATGCACACACGCTTGGGCTGCGCGCCCCCCCGGGAACTTGCGTGGCCGGCCCTGGCGACGGGCCCCAGAGAGATGCAGTGGTGCGCTCAGTCCATCAGCAGGCCGCCGTTGATGTCGAACACCTCGCCGGTGACGAAGCCGGCGAGGTCTGACGCCAGGAAGGCGACACCGGCGGCCACATCCTCCGGTGTCCCGAGACGGCGGAGAGGGATCTGCGGTGCGAATTCGGCCTCAGTCTCGGGCTCTGTCATTGCAGTGCGGATGAACGCGGGCGCGACGGCATTGCTGGTCACTTCAGGCGCTCCGGCTCGCGCGATGGACTTCGTCAGGCCCATCATTCCGGCCTTGGACGTGGAATAGGATGCGCTGACGGTGAGGCCGCCGACCTTGCCGGCCATCGAAGCGATGTTGACGATCCGCCCCCAGCCGCGCTCCTTCATGCCCGGCACGACTATCTTGCTGAGCATGAACGCGGCGGTCACGTTGATGCGCATCACCCGCTCCCAGTCCTCCAGCGTAGCCTCATCCAGGCTGACCACGCTCTGAACGCCGGCGTTGTTGACGAGGATATCCACCGGACCGACCTGCTCGGCGACGCAGGTGATCATATCCTCGCACTGGTCCTCGTCGCCGACATCACACGGGGTGAAGAAGACGCCCTCGGGAAGCGCACGCGCAGCCTCGGCATCAATGTCACAGACGGCCACGCGGCAGCCCTCGCCAACCAGGCGCTGCACGATAGCGAGACCGATACCGCGCACTCCCCCCGTCACCAGCGCGACTCTATTCCCTATGCCCAGGTCCATTGTGTTCTCCTGGGGGCGTTCGGTGTTCAGGTAGTCTCCGGCATGTAGGAAACCGCAACGTGGTCAGGATGCATCCAGTTGAAGTCCTTGTCGCAAGTGAAGAGTGTTGCATGGGCGGCCTTGGCGGTTGCGGCTATCCAGAGATCATTGTCGCCGCAGGGCTTTCCTGTGCGTCGCGCTTCGGCGTAGAGTTCCGCGTAGGCCTCGACGATTTCAGGCATCCCGGCGGCCACCCGCACGAGCTCCGACAGCAGCTGGCGAAGAGCCGCGATCTTCTTGTCCCCCCAGTTCCACCTGTAGGCCAGTGCCAGCATCTCTCCCTCCCCAATCGTCGAGAGCAGCGGACGGTCGGGCCGGGAAGTGAAGGAGTGCTGCGCTTCGATGGCCTGGCCGGTAGGGTCATTGCGGGCCAGATGAACCACTACTGTGGTATCAAGGACTGCAAGTTGCGCAGAAGAGACCTTCACGACAGCTCCTCCAGTGCAGCCTTGACCTCTTCATCCGTTTCGTCACCCGGCCATCGTCCGATGATCGCGGCTACTCCTGACCTGGGGCCCTGAGACCTTCGCAAATCTGCCAGGTCCAGTGTCTCGCTCGGAGGACTGGGAGAGCGCGACCACATTGCTGCTTCGTTTTCGGCGGGCGCAACTTCCTCTGCGTCAACCCTCAGCAGGTTCCCGGAGGCCCGGAATATCGCTTCCCCAAGCACGAGGACCTCCTTGTTGAGAAGAGCGCCCAAGTCCACGATGTCGCCGTCAGATAGCACGCCACGTATCTCAGAACCATCTGCCAGCCGCACGCCAAAGCTCTCGCTGCTAGCCCTTATCATGTCGAGTGTCCCGACTATGCGGGCTCTACGGGGCGCAGGCGTAATGGCACGGAATGTGTTTGCCGTCAGTATTGTCTGCTGGTTGACTACCGCTGGTCTTTCTGCCGTGTGTCTGCCTCCAGTGACAAGCATCTGCTCGTATTCGCCGTCTATGACTTGCTGGAACTGTCCCACCGCTTTGAGCAGCGCCGGGTCAAGATGCACACTGTCTTTGTCTTCTCTGGCTATGTCATCCAGAATGTCGCCGAGCAGGTCAAAGCCGGTATCCGTGGGGTCCGGCTTGAGTGTCGGCCATAGCTCAAGCTGATCGTACAGGTCGCCTGTCACGTCACCGAAGCGAGGTGCGTCGAAGCGAACCACCGTGTCATCTCCGCCGGATACGTCCACCAGACGCACGTTCGACATGTCAGTGAGCCACTGTGGTCGCTGACCGCGTGCCGTGCTTCGGCCCTGGAAAGCCATCCGGATAGCCTGTGCCACTATGCGCGGCACGTGCCGGAGTATCCTCCCTACTGGCACGGGCGGGATACGGCTGCCGTAGCGAGTAGCGCCCTTGAGTGTAACCGTATGGATCACGATACTCACCCCCTCGTGTTCTTGCTTCTCGACGTTAGCCGGCGATTGCCCCTATGTCGCACGGGGCGGATGTCGCCCTGTGTCTCTCACTCTTTCGAGTGCTTCTGCGCCTCAAAGTTGCGGCCCGGCAGTCACTCAAACCGATAGTCCCGAGCTGTCTCGAAGAAGGTGACGACATTCTCCGTGGGGACATCAAAGCCGATCGCGTTACTGACGCGCAGGACCAGGCCGCCATTGTAGCCGCATTTCTCGATGAGTTCAATGACGTGATTGCGGACATCCTGCGTTGTGCCAAAGGGCAGTATGCGCTGCAGGCCGCCGCAGCCGTGAAGCGTTATCTCATCCCCCCAGCGACGCTTCACCTCGATGGGGTCCATACACTCGGGCTGGATCGGGTCTATGACATCGAAGCCCACCTCGATGAGGTCATCCATTATCTCCGTGATGTTGCCGTCGGAATGGATGAAGAGATGAACCTCAGGATTGATGGCGCGGAGTTTGGAGAACATGGCAGCCAGCCGGGGCTTGTCATAGCGCCGCCAGGTGTCGGCACCCATGATGATGCGGTCGTGCATGGCGATGTCGCCGCCGATGCCGAACATGTCCACTCCGGCCGTCACGAGGCGGCGTCCGATCTCCGTCCAGAGACCGTAGATCGTGTCATAGAGCTTGTTCACGAAATCGGGATTGATCAGATAGTCCATGAGGAACTGCTGCATGCCGCGCATCATCCAGCACAGCTTATAGGGCTGCATGAGGCCGGAGTTGACAAACAGGCCCCGGTCCTTGTAGTCCGCCACCTTCTGCGCGAGGTCCGGGTCTTCGACGAGGTCCTCGACGGTCGGGAACGGATACTCGTCGGGGTCGTCAAGCTCCTGCAACGGGCCGGCAATCCATTCCACGTATTTCTCATCACGTCCGACGCGCTGGATGACGCCCCACTGGTCCTCAAAGGTGCGGTCATCGTGCCAGTAGAACTCGACGCCGCCACCGGGCCAGTCGCCGGGCTTGGCGGTCTTCGGCTTCTTCTCCCATTCCGGGAAGCGGATCGGGATGGCGACGCCGGCCACGCCGTCGGTGCCGAGTATCTTGTGCACCTCGGCGAGAGTGTCCACGCCGTAGTGGGCCATCATGGCGCGGTCCACCTCGGCGCGCGCCGCATAGACGGCGGGGATGCGGTCGGGCCGCTGATGGCTCATCGTCAGCAGATAGCGTTGCCGCGGTGTCATGATACCATCCCCTGCAGGTGAGCAGCCTTGGGTGCGAATTCCGGGCGTG